>CAZLTX010000050.1:6516-7971 GCA_964562555.1 uncultured Oscillospiraceae bacterium | reverse complement strand
TTCCGTGGAAAGAGGCAGGCGTTGATTATGTAATCGATTGTACGGGAGCTTATGTCACTACAGAAAAAGCAATGGATCACATTGAAGCCGGAGCTAAGCATGTTATCATCTCCGCACCTGCAAAGGACAAGGCAACACCGACCTTCGTATACGGTGTTAACCACAATGAGTACAATTCAGACATGAAGGTTGTTTCCAACGCATCCTGTACAACCAACTGTCTTGCTCCTTTAATGAAGGTTATAGAAGACAATTACGGAATTAAGGAAGGCTTGATGTCAACAATTCACGCAGCTACAGCAAAGCAGAAGGTAGTAGACGCAAAATCTCTTAAGGACTGGAGAACAGGCCGCAGCGTATTCGGCAACGTAATTCCGTCAACTACGGGAGCGGCAAAGGCTGTAGGACTGGTTATCCCTTCGCTTCAGGGCAAGATGACAGGTATATCCTACAGAGTTCCGACAGCTGATGTTTCGGTAATAGATGTCAATGTCGTACTCGAAACACCGACAAGCGGTCCTGAGCTTAGACAGAGAATCAAAGAAGCGTCTGAAACATATCTCAAGGGCGTTTTGGAATATGTAGACGATGAAGTTGTTTCCGGCGACTTCGTAGGTGACCCTTGCACTTCCATATTTGACGCAAGACAGACCATCGAGCTGAACGACCACTTCTTCAAGCTGATAGCATATTATGACAATGAATTCGGATATTCCAGCAATCTGCTGAACATGCTTAAGCATATGCACGAGGTAGACTGCAAATAATCCTCGCAGTATATATACATACCATATACAGAGAAAAGAGGAGAAAATAAATGAAAAAGACAATTAAAGATGTGGAAGTAAAGGGAAAGAGAGTCCTCGTAAGATGTGACTTCAACGTACCGCAGAAGGACGGCAAAATCACAGACGATATAAGAATCGTTTCCGCACTTCCGACAATCAATTATCTGAGGGAGCAGGGGACGAGAGTAATTCTCATGTCGCATCTCGGCAGACCGGAGGGAGAGCCTAAGCCGGAGTACACACTCAAGCCTGTAGCGGACAGACTTTCCGAGCTTTTAGGCACAGAGGTCGTTTTCGCAGCCTCAGACAGCGTGGTAGACGATGCGGTTCGCAGTGCTGCCGCAAAGCTTGCGGACGGAGAAGTTATGCTTCTTGAAAATGTAAGATACCGCAAGGAAGAAACTAAAAACAATCCGGAGTTCGCAAAGGAGCTTGCGTCGCTGGGTGAAATTTTCGTAAATGACGCCTTCGGTACGGCTCATCGTGCACATGCGTCCACGGCGGGAATTGCCGATTATATTCCTTGTGTTTCGGGCTTCCTCATCGAAAAAGAGGTTAAATTCCTCGGAGATGCACTCGAAAATCCGGCTCGTCCTTTTGCGGCGATTATGGGCGGTGCAAAGGTAGGAGATAAGATTCCGGTAATCAGAAATCTGCTCAAGAAAGT
>CAZLTX010000050.1:0-6416 GCA_964562555.1 uncultured Oscillospiraceae bacterium | reverse complement strand
CATCCATTCTCGATAAGGACAATGTCGAGCTTGCAAAGGAGCTTATAGCAGAGGCAGAGGCTGCAGGCGTAAAGCTGCTGCTTCCGATAGATGCCGTTTGTGCCAAGGAGTTCAAAAATGATACGGAATTTGACGTATACGAAAAGGATGGCATTCCTTCCGATATGATGGGGATGGATATAGGTCCCAAGACCGTCGAGCTTTTTACGGAGGCACTCAAGGAGGCAAGGACTGTCGTATGGAACGGGCCTATGGGAGTCTTTGAAATGAAGAATTTTGAGCTCGGAACACGCAAAATTGCAGAGGCTCTGGCAGAATCCGAGGCGGTCACGGTAATAGGCGGCGGCGATTCTGCAGCTGCCTGCGAGCAGTTCGGACTCAAGGAAAAAATGACACATATCTCTACGGGCGGCGGAGCATCCCTTGAATTTTTGGAGGGAAAGCTGCTTCCCGGCGTAGCGGTAATTCAGGATAAATAAAATAAGTGAGGTCAAAGATGCGTTATCCTTTTATTGCAGGAAACTGGAAAATGTACAAAACCACCGCAGAGGCAAAAGAGTTTGCTGCGGAATTCAAAAAAATATATGAGCCGAGTGATGTCAGGGTAGCCATCTTTGCCCCGTTCACACAGCTTGCCGTTTTGGCTGAAGAGCTGAAAGGCACCGGAGTAGGAGTGGGTGCACAGAATGTCCATTACGAAAAGGAAGGTGCGTTTACGGGAGAAATTTCGATACCGATGCTTAAGGAAATCGGAGTGGATTACTGCATAGTGGGTCATTCGGAAAGAAGACAGTATTTCAACGAAACAGATGAAACGGTAAACCTTAAAGCAAAGGCACTTTTGGCAGAGGGCATCACACCGATAATCTGTGTGGGCGAGGATCTTTACCAAAGAGAGCACGATTATCAAGACAAGCTGGTAGCCGAGCAGGTAGCAAATGCCCTCGACGATATTACGGCTGAGCAGGCGGCAAAGCTCGTTATAGCCTATGAGCCGATTTGGGCAATAGGAACAGGCAGAACCGCAACTCCGATACAGGCGGAGCATATGTGCGAGGTTATTCGTGATAAGCTCATCGAATTGTATGACGAGGATACGGCAGACGAGGTCGTAATCCAGTACGGCGGAAGTGTAAAACCGGAAAATGCGGGCGAAATTCTAAATATGGAAGAAATTGACGGTGCATTAGTCGGCGGTGCGAGCTTAGATCCGCGAAAATTTGTTGAAATTATAAACTTTTAACTTGATTTTACTATGCATAGTGTGGTACAATTAACAAGTTAAATTACGAGGAGGTATATGATGAAGATTTTCTTAATGGTTTTGCTGGCTTTAGCAAGTATCGTTTTGATTGCCAGTGTGCTGCTTCAGTCCGGTAACAGTGCCGGTTTGTCAGGATCCATCGCAGGTGGTGCGGAGCAGTTGTTCGGTAAGAAGAAGAGCAAAGGTTACGAAGCAATTCTCGAAAAGATCACTACTATCGGTGCTGTTCTTTTCATAATCTTATCGCTGGCGATTGTAACTTTATTCGGTTAATCGACCGGCAACGGAATTACATTGTTTTAAAATTATTTTATTATATTTCACTTGACGACAAAGAGGTACAGATGTGCCTCTTATTCGGCGTTTAGTGAGTAGGAGGTATTACATTATGACAAGTTTATTTGCTGTCATCGCAGCTGTAATCGGTCTGGTAGTGGCATTCTGCTTAGCTTCCTGGATCAAGAAAGCTGACGAAGGCACAGACAGGATGAAGGAAATTGCCGGTTACATCAGAGAAGGTGCTATGGCATTCCTGAAGAGAGAATATAAGACAATGGCAATCGTTATTGTTGTATTATTCTTATTAATCGGTATTGGCTTACAGAACTGGGTAACAGCTGTTCTGTATGTGTTCGGTGCTCTGCTATCCGTACTTGCAGGTTTCTTCGGTATGAAGGTTGCAACTCTGGGTAATGTAAGAACTGCGAACGCTGCAATGGAATCAGGTATGAACAAGGCTTTAAAGATCGCATTCCGTTCGGGTGCGGTTATGGGTCTTTGCGTATCGGGCTTAGGTCTTTTCGGACTCGGCGTCGTAGTATGTGTTCTTGACCTGGCTACAGTTGTTGAGTGCATAACAGGCTTCGGTTTGGGTGCATCCTCAATGGCTCTGTTCGGAAGAGTAGGCGGCGGTATCTATACTAAGGCTGCTGACGTAGGTGCTGACCTTGTTGGTAAGGTTGAAGCGGGAATCCCTGAAGACGACCCTCGTAACCCGGCTGTTATCGCTGATAACGTAGGCGACAACGTAGGTGACGTTGCAGGTATGGGTTCCGACTTATTCGAATCCTATGTAGGTTCCATCATTTCGGCTATCACTCTTGCTGCAGTTGCAGTAAGCTCTGCTCCGGAAACAGCTACATTCTCCGAAACTACAGCGGCATTGTTCCCGCTTATCATTTCGGCAATCGGTATCCTTGCTTCCGTTATCGGCATCATGCTCGTAAGAGGTAAGGAAGGCGGAAACCCTGCAAACGCATTGAATATGGGAACATACATCAGCGGTATCATCGTTATAATTGCGACAGTAGTTCTTTCCAAGACTATGCTCGGCGACTACACTTATGCAATCGCTATCATCGCAGGTCTGATTGTTGGTATTGCTATCGGTAAGATTACCGAAATTTATACTTCCGGCGACTACAAGTCGGTTCAGAAAATCGCAGAACAGTCACAGACAGGTGCTGCTACAACTATCATCAGCGGTTTAGGCGTTGGTATGATGTCTACATTATGGCCTATTATTTTAATCTGCATCGGCGTATATGTAGCATATGCTTTCGCAGGCTTATACGGAATCGCACTTTCCGCAGTAGGTATGCTTTCAACTACAGGTATGACTGTAGCGGTTGACGCTTACGGTCCGGTTTCCGACAACGCAGGCGGTATCGCAGAGATGTCCGAGCTGCCTGAATCCGTAAGAGAAATCACTGACAAGCTTGACTCCGTAGGTAATACTACAGCTGCTATCGGTAAAGGTTTCGCTATCGGTTCCGCTGCACTTACTGCACTTGCACTGTTCGCATCATATGCAGCAGTTACAAACCTCGAGGTTATCAGCTTACTTGACCCAATCGTAATCATCGGATTATTCATCGGTGCTATGCTTCCGTTCTTATTCTCCGCTATGACTATGAATTCCGTTGGTGCATCTGCAAACGAAATGATTGAAGAAGTAAGAAGACAGTTCAGAGAAGATGCAGGTATCATGGCAGGTACTTCCAAGCCTGACTATGCAAGATGTGTAGATATTTCCACTAAGGCTGCTCTTAAGCAGATGATCGTTCCGGGCGTTATGGCTGTTATCGCTCCGCTTGCAGTTGGTCTTATCTTAGGACCTGCGGCACTCGGCGGAATGCTCGGCGGTTCATTATCCTCCGGCGTACTGCTTGCTATCATGATGTCAAATGCAGGCGGTGCATGGGATAACGCTAAGAAGTACATTGAAGAAGGACACTTCGGCGGCAAGGGAAGCGAACCTCATAAGGCTGCTGTTGTAGGCGATACCGTAGGTGACCCGTTCAAGGATACTTCCGGTCCGTCCATCAACATCTTAATCAAGCTTATGACTATCGTTGCAGTTGTATTCGCACCACTGTTCGTACAGGTTGGCGGATTACTCTAATAAGACTGAATGATTTAAGTCACAATATTTAAGATTACAGGGCTCCCGATTTCGGGAGCCTTTTTGCAAGCTTGTTCGTAAACTCTTTACTTTTATAAGCTTAAGGTGTATCATATTTTTAGGCATGTTTGAAGAATAGGGAAGTAATAGAAAATGTTCAGTAATTTTGTTATAGCTTTGGAAGCGGTATTGCCTATTTTTATCATAATGGGCGTGGGTATGTTCATCAGAAAGCAGGGGCTCGTAGATGATTATGATGTTAGAAAAATGAACAAGGTGGTGTTCGATGTATTTTTTCCTGTGCTGATGTTCTCAAATCTTTACGGAAAAGATATAAGTCATTCACTCGATGTAAGGCTGATGGCGTTTGCTGTCATAGCTGTTTTGATTATCTATGCACTGACTGTTGTTTTCGTGATGAAGATAGAAAAAAATCAGAAAACCAGAGGAGCTATGATTCAGGCGATATACCGCAGCAATTTCGTTATAATGGGTATACCGGTTGTGGCAAATATTTTCGGAGATGAATACCTGACTTTGCCGTCGGTGATGATAACCGTAATAGTACCTATATACAATGTGCTGGCGGTAATTACGCTTGAGGTTTTCAGAGGAGGAAAGCCCGATGCGGTACATATACTGAAACAGCTTGCGAAAAATCCGCTGATACTCGGAGCCTTGGCAGGATTGATTTCGGTTATATTCGACTGGCATTTTCCGAGCGTTATCGAAAGCACGATTTCATCAATGTCGGGTGTTGCGACACCTATGGCACTCTTAACCTTGGGAGCGTTTTTCGATTTGAAGAGCGTAGGCAAGCGGAAAAAGGATATTGCTATTTGCGTTGCAGGCAGACTTGCGGTGATTCCGGCAGTGGCACTGACAGCGGCTGTTTTATTGGGTTTCAGAGATATTGAGTTTGTTACTCTGATCGCGATATTTACTTCACCGTCTGCGGTATCGTCGTTTCCTATGGCACAGGAAATGGATAGCGATGCCGAGCTTGCGGGCGATGCTGTTGTTTTTTCATCGATGTTTGCGTGCTTCACGATGTTTATATGGATATTTGCAAGCAAGAGCTTGGGATTGTTTTAATTTGTATCTTTTTTGAGAAAAGCAAGGAATATACTTGATTATCACTCGAAAAAGTGTTAAACTATTCACATAAGATTTCCTAATATAGAAAGGACAGAAAAAGATGTATCAGACAATTAAGTATGAAGTCAACGAAAAGGTAGCAAAGCTTACTATCAATAGACCCGAGGCATTGAATGCACTCAATTCAACGGTTTTAGATGAATTATTCGATGTTTTCAATGCAATCGACAAAGACGAGGAAGTAAGATGTGTCATCGTTACGGGTGAGGGCAGATCTTTCGTAGCAGGTGCGGATATCGCAGAGATGTCAACTCTTAACCCGGTGGAGGCAAAGAGATTCGCACAGAAAGGTCATAAGGTTATGAACTTCATCGAAAAGACCGAGAAACCTGTAATCGCAGCAATAAACGGTTTTGCACTCGGCGGAGGCTGTGAGCTTTCGATGGCATGTGATATCAGAATAGCGTCATCAAAGGCAGTGTTCGGACAGCCTGAGGTCGGTCTTGGCATAACACCGGGTTTCGGCGGCACTCAGAGACTTTCGAAAATCGTAGGTCCAGGAAATGCGGCTATGCTTGTTCTGACCGCACAGAATATCAAGGCTGACGAGGCACTGAGAATCGGCTTGGTACAGCAAGTTGTAGAGCCGGAGGAACTCATGCCTACAGTTGAGGCACTTGCAAAGAAGATCGCCTCAAACGCACCGGTAGCTGTTATGGCATCTAAGACTCTTTTGAACAAGGGCTATCACCTCGATTTATTCAGCGGCTGTGCTCTTGAGGCTGAAGGCTTCGGCGTTTGCTTCGGAACAGAGGACCAGAAAGAGGGCATGAAGGCATTCCTTAACAAAGGAAAATACGAATATCAAGGCAAGTAAATATAATGTAATACAAGTTTTCGATACAATGCGATTGGAAAAATGTTTCAGAAATGAAACGCAAAAAGATGCTCGTTTGTCCCGGGCATCTTTTTGCGTGGTGACGGTATGCGAAAATGCGTTTACCGTTCCGAACAGAAGCTCTGTGATTTCAGTCTGTATATCGTATTCCTCACAGGCGGAAGTGCAAGCACGATTAGAGTAAGTATGCCTTCACCCGCAATGTAGAAGATGTTGTACAGAAAACTGTAAATAATAGGGTTCATTTCTCCGGCATATTCCGCAAAGAAGATAAAGCCTGAAAGGAAGGAACAGATAAATCTTCCGATTATGGAAACCGTATAGCCTATGTACAGTCCGTATTTTCGTTTGGAGAAAAAACCGGAGAGTCCAAGGCAGCCGAATGCAAGAATGTAGTCGAGTACGACCTGCATCGGAAACAGCAGAACGGGATCGATAATCAGATTAAGAAGTCCCAGCGATATGCCTGAGGCTATACCCCATTTGGGACCGCAGAAATAGCCTGCAAGTGTGGCGGTAAGCATACTGAAAAGCGTGATGGATCCGCCGTAAGGCATAGGAATAATCTTGATCATTCCCAAGACAAAAGAGAGTGCGATTAAAACAGCACATAGTGCGAGGCAGTAGACAGATTTGTTTGCTGCCTTTTCAGTTTGAATTTTTGACATAAAAAAACCTCCTCAAAAAATATTGGGAGGGGTACGCTTCCCTACGCCGGTGCTGACCGGATCAGGTAATGAGGGTTTATCCGA
>CAZLTX010000049.1:0-7994 GCA_964562555.1 uncultured Oscillospiraceae bacterium | reverse complement strand
AGCTCGTCGGCTCGGTTATTCATCGTTGTTACATAGCGGAAATCATCGAAAGAGAAGTCTGTGCCGTTCCATTGCAGGAATTTTTCGTACAGTGCATCGAAGTTCGTGCTTTTGCTGTTGAGATTGACATGCCCTTTCACACGGAAAAAACGTACATTGTGCATGCGAACCAGTGCCAAAAGCTCCTTCCAAAGCTCTTGGTTTTCGACAGACTTTTTCGCAGCGTTTCTCCATTTGTTCTGTTCCCATGACTCGTACCATTTTTCGCGGAAACAGTTGGCTACATACGAGCTGTCTGTAAAAATCTGAATTGTCTGCCCGGGTGCTTTCAGGGCTTTCAGAGCCTCTATGACAGCCGTCAGCTCCATGCGGTTGTTGGTGGTGTTTACCTGACCGCCGAAAAGCTCCTTTTGGTGCTCGCCGTATTCGAGCACGGCACCCCAGCCGCCAACGTTTTCATTCGACTGGTTGCCTGAGCAGGCACCGTCGGTATATATTCTCAAAATCGGCATTTTTCTCTCCTTTTGTCTGTATATATGCAAAATTTTATGTAAGCCAAATGTAGAAGTAAACATTTGCGGCAATTATCAGAAAGGCATAAGTACCTTATTGATATCATACCCTATTTTTAGGAATTTTACAACGGAAAGAATTTGTGATAGAATAGTGCGGAGTGAATCAAGTTTTACGGCAAGGTATACGTAGAAGACGAAGAAGACGGAGAAGAATATGGGTTTAGAGATTTGTTCCTTTGCAAGCAGCAGCTCGGGAAACAGTTATTATATAAAAAGCGGAGATGTGAGCCTGCTGGTGGACAGCGGACTTGCGGCAAAGACCATAGATGAGAGGCTTGAGGCAGTCGGCGGAGCTTACGAAAGGCTGACGGCGATACTTGTGACACACGAGCATACGGATCATGTCAAGTGTCTGCATACACTGATGAAGAGGCGACCGTTCCGCGGCACGGTATGTGCCAGCAGGGGTACACAGGAATGTATCATAAGCAAAACCAAAGGCATTTCAGAGGCTGATTTTTTCAGCGTCAAAAGCGGCGATTCGTTTTGGCTCGGCGGAGAAAGCGAGGCTGGCTTTGAGCAGGCGGACGGACTTAAGGTAAGCGTATTCGGGCTTTCGCACGACACACCGGAGCCTGTCGGCTACAGCTTCGAACGAAACGGAAAAAAGGCGGCAATCGTAACGGATACGGGCTACATAAGCGAAGAAATTTTCCGAGCCATAAGCGGCTGCGATGTACTGTTTATAGAGGCGAACCATGAGAGAAATCTGCTGCTTTACGGCAGATATCCGTACTCGCTTAAGCACAGAATTTTGAGCGATACCGGTCATCTTTCGAACGAGGACTGCGGAGGAGCACTTTGCAGATATTTGAGAGAGCTGGGCGGCGAAAAGATACCGCAGGTGGTTTTGGCACATTTGAGTTCGGAAAACAATACGCCTGTGCAGGCTTTGCTGACAGTGCGGAATGTGCTGGAGGAAAACGACTTTTATGTGGGGCGTGACCTGACGCTGACGGTAGCACCAAAGGACGCTGTGAGCGAGCTTATCGTGCTGTAATCGCTGTGACAAGCTCGGAGCAAGGCGGCAAAAGCATAAATAAATATAAGTAAGAAGCGGAGATTTTGATATGAACATACAGATTATTTGTATAGGTAAGCTGAAAGAAAAATACTGGACGGAGGCTGTGGCGGAGTACAGCAAGCGGCTGTCACGCTTTTGTGCCCTGGAAATAGTTGAGCTGAAAGAGTCACGCCTGCCGGACAAGGCATCGGCAGCAGAGGAAAAGCTGGTTAAGCAGGAGGAGGGCAGAGAAATTCTCAAGGCAATCAAGCCGGGAACCTTCGTAATCACGTTGGAAATACTCGGCAAGCAGCTTGATTCGCCTCAGCTTGCGGAAAAAATCTCACAGCTTTCGCTGGAGGGAAAGAGCAGTATAGCCTTCGTCATCGGGGGCAGCCTCGGACTCAGTGAGGAAGTATCAAAGAGAGCGGATTTCAAGCTGTCGTTTTCGAAGATGACCTTCCCGCACCAGATGATGAGAGTTATCCTTTTGGAACAGGTCTACAGAGCTTTCAAAATCAACAGAAACGAAACATATCACAAATAGAGTTTATCGGGCATACTTGCTAACGGGTCGTCAAGGTCTTTGCAAGTATGTCTTTTTCTTAACAAAGCCTAAACTTAAAACGTGTTTTTTCCTAAAATTTGGTGGTATAATTATCAAAGTGCTTAACAATGCGAATATTTCAATATCAGCAGACGAAACAGCAATCAAAAAACAATTAAAATGAAGCAAGAGAAAAAGTAATGTTTGGCCAGACAGATTCACTGCCGAGTGTTACTTTTTATGTTTTTCAGAGAAGAAAGGAGGCAAGGCATGATCAATGTTGATGAGCTCGGAGCACGAATTATCATAGGCTTCGGAGACGGAAAGGTTTTCCTGTCAGAGAGTACGCTGTGGGGAATGATAATAGCTGCGATTATTGCAGCTTTGGGAATTTGGCTCGGACATGGTCTGAAAACCGTGCCGACTGCGAAACGACAGATAGCGGCGGAATTCATAGTCGAAAAAATTTACGGCTATGCACAGTCGAATTTGGGAAAGAATGCCGAAAAATTCGCTCCGTACATAGGGACGATTTTCGGATATATCCTTATCGGAAGTTCGCTTGGGCTTTTCGGTATCAGACCGATTACCGCTGACATCAATGTAACGGGCAGCCTGGCATTGCTCACTTTTCTGCTGATACAGGCGAGCGGTTTCCGTTACCTCGGGGTCAAGGGCAAGCTAAGACATATGTGCGAGCCTTATCCGTTTATGCTGCCGATGAATCTTATGGAGGACTGCACGCTGCCGATTACCTTGGCATTGCGACTCTTCGGAAATATTTTCGGCGGTATGATAGTCGTGGATTTGTGGATGTACCTTATGGAATGGCTGAGCAGCTTCGTTTCGAGTGTACCGTTCATGCGGGCGATTTTCGTACTTCCGCTGAACGCATTCTTCGATATTTTCGAGCCGGTTATCCAGACCTACATTTTCGTGACACTGACGATGGTATTCTTGGCTAAGGGCATAAGCCACTCAGAGGAAAGCAGCTGATGAGGCGAAGCTGAAAGGGAAAACGGAAACAGAAACAGGCGGAAAAACGGTAAGAGAAAACAAAAAAATAAGATAAAAGAAAAACAAGACAAAAAGGTATTTAGGAGGGTAAAAAAATGACAACAGGTTTAATCGCAATCGGTGCAGGACTGGCAATCGGTCTTGCGGCTATCGGTATCGCACTCGGTCAGGGCATTCTGGCAGGAAAGGCGATGGAAAGCATGGGCAAACAGCCTGAGGCTATGAGCGGAATTCGTTCATCTATGATTATCGCAATGGCAATCATGGAAACCATCGGCGTTCTGACCTTCGTTATCGCCATTATTTTGGCAGGCAAAATCTGATAAAGCTTCGACAAAGGCTTTGATAAGAGTAAACAAAGAGGTTTTCCGACATGGAAGTAAATTTATATCAAGGATTATTGGAACTCAATTGGAATTTGCTGTTTTCCGCAATCACGGTACTCGTGCTGTACCTGATTTTGAAACACTTTTTCTTCGAGAAGGTACATAATTTCATGAAGGCAAGGCAGGCGATGATAGAAGAGCAGCTTATGCATGCTGACCAAGAAAACCAAAAAGCAGGAAAGCTTTTGGAGGAGTACAGCAGGACACTTGCAAATGCTGAAGAGGAAAAAAGACAGATCATCAAAGATGCCAAGGCAATAGCGGACGAGCGTGCAGATGCAATTGTTTCCGATGCAAAGAAGGAGGCTGCCGAAATCATGCTGAGTGCTCACAAGAAAATCGCCGCAGAGGAAGAAAAGGCTGTGTCCGAGCTTAAGGGCGAAATCGCACAGCTTGCGGTACTCACTGCGGAGCAGATACTTGAAAAGGAGCTTGACAGCGGTGACAGGCAGGAAATTGTAGATAAGGTTTTAGAGGAGGCGGCAAGCGGTAAATGGCAGAATCAGTAGTATCCCTGACATACGGTGCTGCCTTGTTCGAGGCAGCCAAGGAGCTGGGAAAAGAAGAGGATTTTCTGACAGAGCTTGCGACGCTTGACACAGTTCTTAAGGAAGATGGCGAAATAGGGGAATTTCTGAACAGTCCTGCGATACCGGGTGAGGAAAAGAAGAAAATCCTTTCCGATACACTCGGAGAAAATTTCAGCAGGGAGATGCTTAATTTTCTCTTTGTTTTGACAGATAAGGGCAGAACCTCGGAAATCAGCAAAATCAGGAGGCAGTACATTCGTCTTTACGATGCGGAAATCGGTGTGGCTGAGGGCGAAATTTTCAGTGCCGAGCCGCTTTCCGAGGACAGTCGGCTGCGTTTTGAAGCAGAGCTGTCTAAGCTTATACGAAAAAATATCAAGCTGGAAAACATCGTCGATAAGAGTTTAATCGGCGGTGTCAAAATACAGGTTGACGGGAAAATGATTGACAAAAGCCTTAGGGCGGATTTGGACAATTTGCTGAGAGACCTGAAAAAGATGTGAAGAAGGGAGGGCTTCCCATGAATTTAAGACCGGAAGAAATCAGTTCGGTTATAAAAGAGCAAATTAAGAATTATCACAGCAAATATGAGATTTTGGATTACGGTACAGTTCTTCAGGTTGGCGACGGCATAGCCAGGGTCTACGGACTCAGCCGCTGCATGGAAGGCGAGCTTTTGGAATTTGAAAGCGGCGTATACGGAATGGCACTGAATTTGGAAGAGGATAATGTGGGTGTCGTTGTCCTCGGCTCCGACCGTGAAATAAAGGAAGGTGACATCGTCAAACCAACGGGAAAAATCGTAGAAGTGCCTGTCGGTGAGGCTATGATAGGCAGAGTTGTCGATGCACTCGGCAAGCCGATCGACGGCAAGGGCAGTATCGTGACGAAAGAGGAAAGACCTATAGAGTTTCCCGCACCGGGCGTGCTGAAACGAAAAAAGGTTAATGAGCCGCTTCAGACCGGCATCAAGGCGATAGATGCGATGATGCCTATAGGAAAGGGGCAGAGAGAGCTTATCATCGGTGACCGTCAGACGGGCAAAACGGCGATAGCGATAGATACAATACTTAATCAAAAGGGTAAAAATGTTATATGTATATATGTAGCCATCGGACAGAAAAAGTCAACGGTGGCACAGCTAATGCAGACGCTTGAGGAAAGAGAGGCGATGGACTATACCATCATCGTTTCGGCAACGGCAAGCGATGTGGCACCGCTGCAGTACATAGCTCCGTATGCGGGCTGTGCGATAGCGGAATACTTTATGTATCAGGGCAGAGATGTTTTGATAGTTTACGATGACCTTTCCAAGCATGCGGTGGCATACAGAACGATGTCGCTGCTGCTCAGAAGACCACCCGGAAGAGAAGCGTATCCCGGAGATGTCTTTTACCTGCACAGCAGACTGCTTGAGAGAGCGGCACATCTTAGCGACGAACTGGGAGGCGGCTCTATCACGGCACTTCCTATCATAGAAACACAGGCAGGAGACGTTTCGGCATACATACCTACGAATGTAATTTCGATAACCGACGGACAGATATTCCTCGAGTCGGAGCTGTTTTTCACAGGGCAAAGGCCGGCGGTAAATGTCGGTATTTCGGTTTCCCGTGTAGGCGGCGATGCTCAGATCAAGGCGATGAAACAGGTTGCGGGCAAGCTGAAGCTGGAGCTGGCACAGTATCGTGAGCTTGCAAGCTTTTCGCAGTTCGGCTCTGATATAGATAAGAACACGAAAGCAAGACTGGATCACGGCAGAGTTCTGATGGAAATGCTGAAACAGGGACAGTACAAGCCGATGAGTGTAGAGGAGCAAGTTATGAGCATATATGCGGCGTCGCACGGATATATGGAGGATGTGGAGCTCGGCAAAATCCACGAGTTTGAAGAGGGAATGCTTGCATACCTGCATACACATTATCCGGAGATTGCAGAGGCAATCGTCGGCAGCGGTAAGCTCAGCGAAGAAACGGAAAAACTGCTGATTGAGGGTATCGGCAAGTATACAGAGGTGTAAATATGGCTCAGAATATGCAGGAACTCACACGCAGAATGAAAAGCATACAAAGCACCGAGCATATAACCAATGCCATGAGACTGGTGTCCGCATCGAAATATAAGAGGGTAAAAAATGTTTTCGACAGGACATCGCTTCAGATGGATACTGTGTGTGGGACGATACGAGGGGTCATAGCTGCGGCACAGCTGCAGGAGCAGGGCTTGCTTGCAGGAAAAGCGGAAAGCAATGCAGCTAGGGGGACGGAGCAGCGAAAGGTCGGCGGCAAGACGATTTTGATAGTGATAAGCAGCAGCAAGGGCCTCTGCGGCGGCTTTAATGCAAATTTGATGAAGGAGGCTCTTGCGGCGGCTGAGGGCAGCCCTAAGGAAAATGTCGAGGTCTTTGCGATTGGGAGTAAAGGGCGAGACTTTTTCGCACACAGCGGCTATACGATTATCGGCGAATATGACGATTCACCCGAAAAAATAACATTTGAAGCGGCAAAAGCTATAGCAGAACCTATCATAGAGCGGTACAAAAGCGGCGAAGCGGAGAGGATTTTGCTGGTGCATACGAAATATCTAAACTCACTGAAGCAGGAGCCTGTATGCGAATGTCTTATGCCGCTTGAGCTTGAAATGACCGATGCGGATATTACGGAAGGCTCGGAAGGCGGAGCAGGTGACGTATGGGGGACGGAGCTTGAGTTTTCACCGTCACCGAGGGAGATTCTCGATTACATGCTTCCGAAATACTTTGAGCTGACTTTGTTTGAGGCTATTATTGAGTCGGCTGCCTGTGAGCATGCATCGAGAAGAACCGCTATGGAAAATGCGACGGACAACGCAAGAGAAATGCTCGAAAAGCTCTCGCTTACATACAACAGAGCAAGACAGGCAGCCATTACAAACGAGCTTATAGAGATTGTTTCCGGCTCTGAACAAACATAAACAACGGGAGGTAGCAAGATGCAGGAAGGTATAATTAACCAGATTATCGGTCCGGTTATCGACATAAAATTTGAAGAGGGACATATGCCGGAGCTTTTGAATGCAATTCAGATAGAGGACGGTGAGCGAAAAATCATGGCAGAGGTCGCACAGCATATAGGCGATGATGTGGTCAGATGCGTTTCGCTCTCATCGACCGACGGACTTGTGCGTGGAATGAAAGCTGTCGATACGGGAGCACCTATAAGCGTACCTGTGGGACATGAGGTGCTCGGCAGGCTCTTTAATGTTATAGGTGAAACCATAGACGAAAAGGGACCGCTTGCAAGCACGGCTCGTGCACCTATACATAAGCCGGCACCGAGCTTTGAGGAGCAAAACACCAAATCGGAGATATACGAAACGGGAATCAAGGTAATCGATCTGATAGCTCCGTATACCAGAGGCGGTAAAGTAGGACTTTTCGGCGGTGCGGGTGTAGGTAAGACCGTACTGATTCAGGAGCTCATAAACAATATAGCCAAGGAGCACGGCGGAATTTCTGTTTTTGCGGGAGTGGGCGAAAGAACCAGAGAGGGAAACGATCTCTATAACGAAATGACGGAATCCGGAGTTATCGAAAAAACAGCCATGGTATTCGGGCAGATGAACGAACCGCCCGGAGCCAGAATGCGTGTGGCACTTACGGGTCTTACGATGGCGGAATACTTCAGAGATGAGGAAGGGCAGGATGTGCTGCTGTTCATCGACAATATATTCAGATTTACACAGGCAGGCTCCGAGGTTTCGGCACTGCTGGGGCGAATGCCGTCAGCGGTCGGCTATCAGCCGACGCTGGCAACCGAAATGGGTGCTTTGCAGGAGCGGATAACTTCGACCAAAAACGGCTCGATTACTTCGGTGCAGGCAATCTATGTGCCTGCCGATGACTTGACCGACCCCGCTCCTGCAACGGCATTCGCCCACCTCGATGCCACAACGGTA
>CAZLTX010000048.1:4972-8068 GCA_964562555.1 uncultured Oscillospiraceae bacterium | reverse complement strand
CTCGTTTAGAGGAAATGCTGGATAGAAAAGAAGAAAATATTTTTAAGGAGGTAAAATAATATGCTAACGAATGCTCCAAAGGGAACGAAAGACATCATGCCGGATCAGGTGTATAAGTGGCATTATATCGAGAAGAAGTGGAAAGAAATCTGCGAAAGATACGGATTCAAAGAGATCAGAACCCCGATATTTGAACATACAGAGCTATTTCAGAGAGGCGTGGGCGATACGACGGATATCGTACAAAAGGAAATGTATACGTTCAACGACCACGGCGGACGTTCAATTACTCTTAAGCCGGAGGGAACTTCACCTGCGGTTCGTGCTTTCATAGAGCACAAGCAGTATGCCGAGGTTCAGCCGATTAAGATTTACTACGATATTCCTTGCTTCAGATATGAAAAACCGCAGTCGGGTCGTTTAAGACAATTCCACCAGTTCGGAGTTGAAACCTTCGGAACAGCCAATATGGTTGCCGATGCTGAAATCATAGCTATCGGATATGATTTTCTGACTTCGATGGGAGTTACAGACCTTACGCTTGAAATCAACTCTGTAGGCTGCCCTGAGTGCCGTGCAAAGCACAGAAAAGCTCTCAAGGAATTCTTGGCACCGAAGTACGATCAGCTCTGCGATACCTGCAAATCCAGATATGAAAAAAATCCTATGAGAATTCTGGACTGCAAGAGCCCTATAGATCAGGAGCTCGTTCAAGGTGCACCTATGATGGTAGATTTCCTCTGCGATGACTGCAAGAACGCATTCGAAGAGCTTCAGAAGAACTTAGAGGCACTCGAAATTCCGTTTGTTGTCAACCCTAAGATCGTAAGAGGTCTTGACTACTACACCAAGACCGCATTTGAATTCGTAACGAACAGCCTCGGAGCACAGGGAACCGTGTGCGGCGGAGGCAGATACGATAACCTCGTGGAAGAGGTAGGAGGACCTCCGATTCCGGGAGTTGGCTTCGGTTTGGGTAAGGAAAGACTTCTCATGCTCATGGAGGCAAACGGTGTTGAGATTCCTAAGCCGTCTGACTGCGATGTATTCATTGCGACCATGGGTGAGGCAGCAAAGCTGTACGGCCAGAAGCTTTTGTTTGACCTCAGAAGAAACGGCATCAAGTGTCAAATTGACGACTTACAGAGAAACTTCAAGGGTCAGTTCAAGTATGCGGACAGACTCGGTGCTAAGTTAGCGGTGGTTATAGGTGACAACGAGCTTGAAACAGGCGTTGTTACGCTTAAGGATATGGAGAACGGCACACAGCACGAAGTGAAGTTTGAAGAGCTGCTCGGCGAGATAAAGAATAAAATTTAGGAGAATACAGGATAAAATGAGTACAATTTTTAAGAGAACCCATATGTGCGGTGCTTTGAATATTGAAAATGTGGGACAGGAGGTTGTTCTGAACGGTTGGGTAGCCAAGAGAAGAAATCTCGGCGGTCTGATTTTCGTTGACCTCAGAGATAAGACGGGCATCGTTCAGGTAACCTTTGACGATAAAATTCCGCAGGAGCTGTTCGACAAGGCGGACGCTCTCAGAAGTGAATATGTAATCGGCGTAAAGGGAACAGTAAAGGAAAGAAGTGCAAAGAACGAAAATCTTGCAACAGGCGAAATCGAAGTTTTTGCAAGCGATTTGGTGCTTTATTCCGAGGCGGATACACCACCGATTTACATTAAGGACGATGACAATGTAGACGATAATTTAAGACTGAAATATCGTTATCTCGACCTTCGTAAGACGAAGATGCAGAGAAATCTGACTTTCAGACACAGAGTATGCAAGCTTGCCAGAGATTATTTCGATGAGAACGGTTTTACTGAGGTTGAAACGCCTATGCTCATCAAATCCACACCGGAGGGTGCAAGAGATTATATCGTGCCGTCCAGAGTGTATCCGGGCGAGTTTTATGCACTGCCGCAGTCACCGCAGCTTTTTAAGCAGCTTTTGATGGTAGGCGGCACTGACAGATATATGCAGATAGTAAAGTGTTTCCGTGACGAGGATCTTCGTGCTGACAGACAGCCTGAATTCACACAGATCGACCTTGAAATGTCGTTCGTGGATCAGGACGATGTAATCGCTGTTCAGGAAGGATTTTTGGCAAAGGTTTTCCGTGAGCTTAAGGGCATTGAGATTTCGCTTCCGCTGCCGAGAATTACCTGGGACGAGGCTATGGAACGCTACGGCTCGGATAAGCCGGACACACGTTTCGGCTTTGAGCTTAAAAAACTGAACGATACCGTTGCAAACTGCAGCTTCAAGGTATTTACGGACTGCTTGGCAAACGGCGGAGATGTAAGAGGTATATGTATTGACGGCGGTTCCGAACAGTTCAGCAGAAAAGATATAGACAAGCTGACAGACATGACTAAGGCTTACGGTGCCAAGGGTCTGGTATGGATTCGTGTGCTTGACGGCGAATTCAAGTCATCTGTGGATAAGTTCTTCACGCCGGAAGAGCTCTCGGAAATCGCAAAGGTTTTCGACGCAAAGAAGGACGACCTCATCTTCATCTGCTCCGACAGAGCGAAGGTAACCTATGATTCCCTCGGTTTCCTCCGCCGTGAATGTGCGAAGAGAATGGGACTGCTCGATGATAATCAGTATAATCTGCTGTGGGTCGTGGACTTCCCTATGTTCGAAGAAGACGAGGAAGACCACTCCCTCAAGGCTATGCACCACCCGTTTACCTGCCCGAAGCTGGATCAGGTATACCTGCTCGACACAGATCCGCTTGCTGTCAAAGCCGATGCATATGACATCGTACTGAACGGCGTAGAGCTTGGCGGCGGTTCTGTCAGAATTCACGATAAGAATCTGCAGGCTAAGATGTTCGAGGTGCTCGGTCTTACCAAAGAGGAATGTGACGAAAAATTCGGCTTCTTGATTGAGGCCTTCAAATACGGTGCACCGCCGCATGCGGGACTTGCATACGGACTTGACCGTTTCGTAATGCTGCTGCTCGGCGAACCGTCCATCAGAGAGGTTATCGCATTCCCTAAGAATCAGAACGCACAGTGTCTGGTTTCCTCAGCACCGTCACCGGTAGATACGGCACAGCTTGATGAGCTGGGAATAACGACAAA
>CAZLTX010000048.1:0-4872 GCA_964562555.1 uncultured Oscillospiraceae bacterium | reverse complement strand
ATCGGTATTCTCGGAGGCAGTTTTGATCCGGTTCACATAGGGCATGTGGCACTCGGAAGGGCAGCGGTTTCGGAGGCAGGGCTGGATAAGCTGATAGTAATGCCTACCTATATTCAGCCGTTTAAGCAGGGAAAGCGTGTGACAGACGATGAACATAGGCTCGCTATGACAAAACTGGCGTTTGAAGCTGTTCCGAAGGCTGAAATTTCAACATTCGAAATCGACAGAATGAGAGTGTCGTACACCTATGATACGATGGCTGCCTTAAAAAAGGATTACCCTAACGAAGAACTGTTTTTCATCACGGGTGCGGATTCTTTCCTGAGCTTGGACACATGGTACAAGGGAATTGATTTGTTGGAGAACTTTTCTTTCATAGTCAGTGCAAGACCGGGCTGTGAAGATGATGAGCTGGACAGCAAAATCAAGGAATATCAAAGCAAATACAGAACAAAGGTCGTAAAGCTGGTGACGCAGATGCCGGACATTTCATCGACGGAAATTCGTGAAAGCTACAAGGACGGCGGGAATGCAGGCGGCCTTATTCCCGAAAATGTAGAAAGGTATATCACAGAACATGGACTCTATCAGAGAGATTAAGGAATATATCGAGAGAAACTATTCCGAAAAGAGAAAGATTCATACAGAGGGCGTTCGTGTTACGGCTATGGAGCTGGCACGCAGGTACGGGGCAGACCCCGCCAAGGCGGAGCTTGCTGCACTGTTTCACGATATGTACCGTGGAGTGTCCGAAAACAGTCTGAACTACTATGTAAAGCACTTGGGACTCGACGAAAAGTATATGAATAACTGCAATCTTGCACATGGCAAAATCGCAGCGATTGTGATGAAAAGAGATTTTGAGATTACCGACGATGACATAGTCAATGCGGTATCATACCATACTACAGGCAGGGAGAATATGTCGCTTCTCGAAAAAATAATTTATTTGGCAGACGCAATAGAGCCGAACAGAGTTTATCCGGGAGTCGATGAGCTGAGAAAGCTCGCCGATGAGGATTTGGACAAGGCGTGCCTGTTGTCGCTTACCAACACCATCAATTTCGTGCGGGCAAGCGGTAAATATTTAGACGAGGAAACGGTACGTGCCAAAGAGGATTTGGAACGAAAGATAAAAGAAAAGGAGGAAAAAGATGACGAATAGAGAGTATGCACTTTTGGCAGGGAAAACCTTATCCGACAAAAAAGCGTTGGATATAGTGATCATAGATATTCAGGAAAAGGCTTCGTTTGCGGATTATTTCGTAATCTGCTCGGGCACATCCGAAAGACAGATTCATACACTGGTCGATGAGGTCGAAGAAGCCTTCGCCAAAGAGGGACTTTTCGTTAAGTCCGTCGAGGGCAGACAAAGCTCCGGCTGGATTTTGATGGATTTCGGTGACATCATCGTAAATCTGTTCACCAAGGAAATGAGAGAGAAATACAGTATAGAGAAAATATGGGGCGACTGTGAGTTCATCGAAGTGGAGGCATAGAAAAAATGAACGAAAGATACGAATTTAAGGAAATTGAAAAGAAATGGCAGGATTACTGGCAGGAGAACAAGCTGTTTAAGACCGTAGAGGACGAAAACAAGAAAAAGTATTACGTTCTCGAAATGTTCCCTTATCCGTCGGGTAAGCTGCATATGGGACATGTAAGAAACTATTCGATAGGTGACGTTGTAGCAAGATTCAAAAAGATGGACGGCTATAATGTACTTCACCCGATGGGCTTCGACTCCTTCGGTCTGCCTGCGGAAAACGCTGCAATTCAGCACGGAATCCACCCTAGCATTTGGACATGGGACAATATTCACGAAATGGAAGACCAGCTCAGAGAACTCGGACTTTCATATGACTGGGACAGAGAGGTTGCTACCTGCCATGAGGATTATTACAAGTGGATGCAGTGGATTTTCATTCAGTTCTATAAGATGGGACTGGCATACAAGAAAGAAAACCCTGTAAACTGGTGTCCAAGCTGTCAGACTGTACTTGCAAACGAGCAGGTTGTGGAAGGCGTATGCGAAAGATGTAAAACACCGGTAACCAAGAAAAACCTGTCACAGTGGTATCTTAAGATTACCGATTACGCAGACAGACTGCTCGACAATCTTGACAACGGCAAGCTTGACGGTTGGCCGAACAAGGTAAGAGTAATGCAGAAAAACTGGATTGGCCGTTCCTACGGCTGTGAGGTAGACTTCGAGATGAAGGACTCCGATGAAAAGCTCACCGTTTTCACGACACGTGTAGACACCATCTACGGTACTACATTTATGGTTTTGGCACCTGAATATCCTACGGTGCTTGAAAATGTAAAGGGCACAGAATACGAAAAGCCTGTTCTGGAATACATCGACAAGGTTAAGCATATGAATGAAATCGAGCGTACCTCGACTTCCAACGAAAAGACAGGTGTTTTCATCGGCAAGTATGCCATCAATCCGTTTACAAAGAAAGAAATGCCGATTTATATCGCAGACTATGTACTGATGGGCTACGGTACAGGTGCTGTAATGGGCGTACCTGCACATGACCAGAGAGACTTTGACTTTGCGACCAAGTTCGGCATAGACATAGTTCCGGTAGTAGATCCGCAGGACCCTGAGGTTGATGTAAACAATCTTACGCAGGCATGTGCAGCGTCGGGCGTTATGATCAATTCCGGAGAAATCACGGGAATGAAGTCCTCAGATGCTATTCCTTATATGATAGATAAGGCAGAAAAGGAAGGTCTGGGACGCAGAAAGGTAAACTACAAGCTCAGAGATTGGCTGATTTCCCGTCAGAGATACTGGGGAACACCTATCCCTATGATTTACTGCGAGGAATGCGGCTGGGTTCCGGAAAAAGAAGAAAATCTTCCGGTACTGCTTCCTACAGATGTTGAATTCACAGGAAAGGGCGAGTCGCCTATAGCTACCTCACCGACCTTCAAGGACTGCACTTGTCCGAGATGCGGCAAGAAAGCTACGAGAGAGGTTGACACCATGGACACCTTCCTCGATTCGTCGTGGTATTATCTCAGATACTGCGATCCTAAGAACACAGAGGCACCGTTCGACCCGAAGAAAGCAAACTACTGGATGAATGTAGACCAGTATATAGGCGGTGTTGAACACGCAATACTTCATCTGATGTATGCACGTTTCTTCCAGATGGCACTGCATGATTTGGGACTCGTTGACGAGGAAGAGCCGTTCAAGAACCTGCTCACACAGGGCATGGTAAATAAAGACGGCAAGAAGATGAGTAAATCCATAGGCAATGTAGTAAGCCCTGAGGAAATCATCAAAAAGTACGGTGCAGATACCGCAAGACTTTTCATACTCTTTGCAGCTCCGCCTGAAAAGGAGCTTGACTGGTCCGATGCAGGTGTTGAGGGAAGCTATCGTTTCCTCGGCAGAGTATGGCGACTTGTACACGACTATACGGAAAGATTTAAGGATATTCCGAACGCTTTCGAAGTAAAGACGGCTGCCGACAAATCACTGAACTATATGCTCAACGCTGCAATCAAGAAGGTAAGCGAAGATGTAGGCGGCAGATTTAACTTTAATACAGCTATCAGCTCCATCATGGAACTTGTAAACGAGATGTACAAGTATAAAGACGGAAGTGAGATAAATGTTGGGCTCTATGCTAAGGCAGTAAGAGAGCTTATTCTGATGCTTTCACCGTTTACACCGCATATTTGCGAGGAAATGTGGCAGGCTATCGGTGAAACCGAATCGGTTGTAACCATGTCATGGCCTGAATTTGACGAATCGGCACTCATCAAGGACGAAGTGGAGATTGTCGTTCAGATCAACGGTAAGGTGAAAGAAAAAATTTATGTTGCCAATAATCTTGACAGAGAGGCACTCGAAAAGGTAGCTATGGACAGCGAAAAAGTCCAAGCTTTGACGAACGGAAAATCAGTGGTAAAGGTAGTTGCGGTACCTAATAAACTGATAAATATTGTAGTGAAATAAAAAAATATGATTTTATGGTCGGCTCTGTCATACAGGGCAGAGCCGGCGGGACGGAAAAAATTTTACAACAGATTACAACAAAAGCTTGCTATCTTTTCATAATAAAATGATAGAAAAGGACGAAAATTTATGAGAAGAAAACAAACAAACTATAGGAAAGAAACCCCGAATTTACGAGTAATTCCTATCGGAGGACTGAATGAGATCGGAAAAAACATGACCCTCCTTGAATGCAGGAAGCAGATAATGATAATCGACTGCGGGCTTTCCTTCCCGGATGACGAGATGTACGGAATAGATATCGTTATCCCCGATTTTTCCTATCTTTTGGCTAACAAGGAAAGGATTGTCGGAATGGTTATCACCCACGGTCACGAGGACCATATCGGAGCAATACCGTATCTGCTGAAGGATTTGGATATACCGGTGTACGGAACAAGACTTACCTTGGGACTGGTCGAAAACAAGCTCAAGGAACACGGTATTCAAGGCGATCTCAGAACGATACATGCGGGTGATACGATTGAAATGGGCTGCTTCAGCGTGGAAACGATAAGAACGACACATTCCATCGCAGACTCCATTTGTTTAGCAATTACAACTCCTGCGGGCGTGGTATTCCACTCAGGCGACTTCAAGATAGATTATACGCCGGTTGACGGCGAGCCTATCGACTTTTCAAAGCTTGCCGAGATAGGAAAGAAGGGCGTAATGCTCATGCTCTGCGACAGCACCAATGTAACAAGACCGGGTTTTACAGCCTCAGAGCGTGTCGTGGGAGAAACAATAGAAAATATATTCAGAAATGCAAAGACAAGAATTATAATTGCAACCTTCTCGTCTAATGTACACAGGGTTCAGAAGATTATCGAGAATGCGGTTAAATTCGG
>CAZLTX010000047.1:0-8160 GCA_964562555.1 uncultured Oscillospiraceae bacterium | reverse complement strand
GGCGAACAACAGTTTTGTGGTGAAAAAATTCAAAAAAACGATATTTGTCCTTGAAAAGTGAAGAAAAGTGGTGTATAGTGGGTATAGTAACATCGAATAGCTGTCGGAACAGTTCTCCGAGCGGCATCGAAAGCACGAAAAATCAGGATATTCTGAGGAAGGCATATACCTATGTTCATGGGAACCGTATACAATTCCATAGACGAAAAGAACCGTATGATCGTGCCTGCGAAGATGCGAGCAGCTTTGGGGGAAAGGTGTGTTCTGACGAAAGGGCTTGACAAATGTCTGTACATTTACACCATGGACAGCTGGGACAGGCAGATGGAAAAAATCTCCAAGCTGCCGGAGTCCGATCCAAAGGTCAGAATGTTCATAAGGCATTTCTGTGCGGGTGCAGCAGAATGTGAATTTGACAAGCAGGGCAGAGTTATCATTCCGCAGGAGCTCAAGGCATATGCCGGAATCGAAAAAGAGCTGGTAACCATGGGAGCCATGTCCAAGATTGAAATTTGGGCACGTGAAATATGGGACGCACCCGACAATGACAGCAGAATGGAAACCGAGGAATTCTCAAAAGCATTGGAGGAATATAATTTCTGATGGAATTCAAACATACATCGGTATTGTTCGAGGAATGTATGCAGGGGCTTAATATCAAGCCGGACGGAATATATGTTGACGGCACACTGGGCGGAGGCGGCCACAGCAGCGGCATATGCGAAAGGCTCGGTGAAAACGGCATACTTATCGGCATAGATCGAGACAGAGATGCACTTGCGGCAGCCGAAAAACGGCTGGAGGCGTATAAGTGCAAAAAATACTTTGTACAAAGCAATTATTCAGATATAAAAGATGTTTTGGAGCAGCTTGAGATTGAAAAGATAGACGGAGCACTGCTGGATCTTGGTGTCTCGTCATTTCAGCTCGACAATCCGGAGAGAGGTTTTTCCTACATGCAGGACGCACCCTTGGATATGAGAATGAGCCAAGACGATGATTTTACGGCATATGATGTGGTAAACCGCTACGATGTGAAAGAGCTGCGGGAGATCATAACAAAGTACGGCGAGGAAAGATGGGCATCGAGAATTGCCGACTTCATAGTAAAGGCAAGAAAGGAAAAGCCTATACAGAGCACGGGCGAGCTTGTAGACATAATCAAGGCTGCGATACCCGCAGCGGCAAGACGTGACGGTCCGCACCCTGCGAAAAGAACCTTTCAAGCCATCAGAATAGAGGTAAATGATGAGCTCGGTCAGCTCGAACGGGCAGTTGACGAATTTTGCGACGTACTGGCAGCAAAGGGCAGACTTTGCATCATAACCTTCCATTCACTTGAGGACAGAATTGTAAAAGAAGTCATAAACAGGAGAATCAATCCGTGTACATGTCCGAAGGATTTTCCTGTCTGCGTATGCGGCAAGGTGGGCGACATACAGAAAAAAGCAAACAAGCCGATTTTGCCGACTGAGCACGAGATAGAAGCAAATCCGCGTGCGAGAAGTGCAAAGCTTCGTGTGGCGGAAAAAAAGTAAATACAGGGAAGTTATACCCGGGCAAGAAGACGAACGAGGAGAAGGAAATGGCTGCTTCTGAAAGAGCATATACAGCTGAATATTCATATTTGGGACATGCCTATGCGGAAGCCTATCCCGAAAGATATCCTCAAAGTCCCGGAGTTAAGCGGACGAGAGAAAAACCGCAGCCGGAGAGGCAGAAAGAGGATACGGCAAGGCAGCGAGCTGCGGAGCGAAAAAGCGAAACACCGCTTATAACCCGCACGGTGCTGTTTAAGATGATTTTGCTGCTGATTTTCGCAGGGACGATTCTCATAAGCACGATTTGGATGAGTGCGAAGGCGACTGAAATCAAATATGAGATAAACAAGATAAACAACGCCAATGTACTGCTGCAAAACGAGATTTCGATGCTGGACATCAAAATCGAAAGTGCCAACAGCATAGAACAGATAGAGGACTATGCGACGGGAACGCTGAACATGCAGTATCCTAAGGCACAGCAGTGCATCTATGTCGAGGAGGGAAGCAAAGCCTCCGCCGATTTGGTGCAGCGTATACGTGAAAAAGCATACGGTGAATAAAAGCGGACGAAAGCTAATATAATTTCATAGACAAAATGAGCCGAACAATTGAATACAAACCTTAAGTTCGGCTTTTTGCTTGAAGGAGAAATATGAAAGCACAGGCAACGGTAAAAAACAGAAGAAGGATAGCGATAGGCTTTACGATAATCAGTGTACTTTTGATTGCACTTTTGTTCCGCGTGGCATGGATTCAGATAGTTGATGCCGAGGAGCTGACCGACAAGGCAATAGCACAGCAGACGCAGGACACTCCGATAGAGGCAAAGCGTGGCACCATATATGACAGAAACGGAAAGGAGCTTGCAACAAGCACGACCTGTTATACACTTTGGGCACGTCCGTCGCAGATTAAGCTGAAGAACGGAAAGCAAAGAGCCGAAAGCGAAATAAAGGGCTTTGCGGCAGAAATCGCCGAAATCGTGGACGGTGACAGCGAGGAAATTTACGAAAAGCTGACCAAGGAGCAGGCACTGGTAAAGATAGAAAAATACTTGGAAAAGGAAAGTGCCGACAAGATCAAAGAGCTTGGAATCAGCGGCATAGAGCTTACCGAGGATAAGAAGAGATATTACCCTCTCGGCAATTTCGCATCTCAGGTACTCGGCAGTGTCAACGACGACAATCAAGGCAGAACGGGAATCGAGCTGCAATACGACCAGTACTTAAGCGGAGTATCGGGCAGATGGGTCAAGAACACAGACCTTTACGGCAACGAGCTTGTCAAGGGTGCCGAGGAATACTACGAGGCACAGGACGGACTGAATGTAATAATGACCCTCGACGAGGCAATACAGTACTATGTGGAAAAGGCACTCGAAAAGGGTATGGAAAAAACCAAGGCGGAACGCATAATGTGTCTTGTGATGGATCCTAAGACAGGAGACATTTTAGCAAGTGCATGTACGCCTGGCTTTGATCCGAACAATGCGACGGAGCCGCTCGAGGAGGATAAAGAAAAATACGAAAAGATGTCAGTCGAAAAGAAAAATCGGTATCTTTTCAGCCTTTGGAGAAATCCGCTCGTCAGCGACACCTACGAGCCGGGCTCTACGTTTAAGCTCATAACCTCGTCATCGGCAATAGAGGAAAAGGTCATAAATGACAACACGAGCTTCAACTGCTCCGGCAGCTTTACCGTAGCGGGTGTCAGACTTCACTGCTGGACACACGGCTCACACGGCACACAGACGATACGGGAGGCGATAGGAAATTCCTGCAACCCGGCACTTGCCAAGGTGGCGGAGCTGCTCGGCAAGACGAGATTTTACAAATACCTCGACCTTTACGGAATTACAGATAAGACAGGTGTGGATTATCCGGGAGAATCGGGAGCCATAATACAGAGCCTCGAAAACGTAGGCCCCGTAGAGCTTGCGACCATAGGCTACGGACAGGGAATATCGGTGACCCCGATACAGCTACTTACGGCGGTCAATGCCATAGGAAACGACGGCGTGCTACTTCAGCCACGCTATGTGAAAGCACTTACCGACAGCGAGGGCAAAATCGTAGAGGAATACGAGCCGGTCGTAGTTCGCAAGGTCATATCCTCGGCGACGGCAAAGAAAATGCGAAGCATCATGCAGTATGTGGTCGATGAGGGCGGCGGCGGTAATGCGAAGATAGCAGGCTACAGAATCGGAGGCAAAACCGGAACCGCAAACAAGATAAACGCAGGCACCGGTAAATACGGCGACGATTATTACAGCTCATTCATAGGCATGGCACCTATGGACGATCCGCAGGTTTCGATTTTGGTAATCGTGGACAGTCCGAAGGGCTCATATTACGGCTCGATGGTAGCAGCACCTATAGCCAAGGATATTTTGACAGATGTACTTCGCTATCTGAACATAACTCCTGAATACAGCGAGGCGGAGAAAAAGGCTTTGGAAAGCGGATACACCACCGTGCCGAATGTGGTCGGCAAGGAATTCAGCGAGGCTGTCGGAATTATCGGCGGCAAGGATTTGAAATACAGCAGACCTAAGTCCGCACAGGGAGATGACAACTTCACGGTTGTGGATCAGTACCCTAAGGCAGGCAGCAAGGTCAAGAAAAACTCGGTTGTCTATGTCTACAAGGAGTAAGACGGCAGCGACAGAACAAAATAAATAATGATCGGAACGGAATTTTATGAAACTTGAAGCTTTGTTTGAGGGCACGGAGTATTCACTGCTCTGCGGAACTTTGGATAAAGATGTTAAGGCATTGAGATACCGATCGGACGAGGCGTGTGCGGGAGATTGCTTTTTTGCAATCAAAGGTCTTGAACACGACGGACACGACTATATAGAAAGCTTAAAAAGAGAAGGTATTGAAGTTTTTGTCGTAGAGGAATACAATAAAGACAACAGGCATGAATTATGCTCGGACTGCCTCGGCGAAAGCGACAATATAAACAATAAAAATAATATAACGATAATACAGGCTAAAAATACAAGACAGGCATTGGCACTCGCCTCAAGGAATTTCTTCGGAAAACCGGACGAGGAGCTTATAAGCATCGGCATCACGGGAACCAAGGGAAAGACCGGAACCTCATATATGCTCAAGGCGATTTTGGAAAGAGCCGGGATAAAAACGGGCATAATAGGTACGGTAACACAGGGCTTCGACGGGCACTACCGTGATGCGGAAAACACCACACCGCAGTCTTATGAGCTTTACAAAATGCTGCGTGAAATGGCTGACGGAGGCTGCGGAGCCGTTGTTGCGGAGGTATCCTCGCAGGCACTAATGCAGCACAGGTGCGACGGAATTGTCTTTGACATAGGCATATTCACCAACCTCAGTCCGGATCACATAGGCAGAGGCGAGCACAAAAGCTTTGAAGAATACGCATATTGGAAAAGCAGACTTTTCGTACAGTCGAAAACCGCAGTCTTAAACAGCGACAGTCCGTATGCGGCAGCCATGCTCGAAGAAGCAAGGCGTGACCCGACGGCAAGGCTTGAAAAAACGCTCGAATACGGACTCTTTCAGGCAAAGGACATAAGACCGTTTCGAGCCGGCGACAGGCTCGGAATGAGATTTATCTATGCCGCACAGCAGGACGGCGAGCCGCAGAATACCGACCGGCAGAATACCGAGCTTCGGGACGGCGAGCCGCAAGGAAAACAAGAAGCTGAGGCTAAGTACGAAACCGAAATTGAACTCGGACTTCCGGGAGCTTTCAGCGTATATAACGCACTTGCTGCAATGACGGCAGCCGGAGAGCTCGGAATCAAAGTCTCGGTAATGGCGGAGGCATTGGCAGAGCTGAGTGTGAGAGGCAGAACCGAAACGGTGCCGACGGGCGGAGCTTTTACCGTTATTTTGGATTATGCACACAACGGCGTGGCAATGGAAAATCTGCTGAAAGCACTCAGAATATATGAGCCGAGTTCGCTTACCGTCTTGTTCGGCTGCGGCGGCAACCGAGATAAGAGCAGAAGATACGAGATGGGCGAGGCGGCGGCACGGCTTGCGGACTTTTCGGTGATTACCTCGGACAATCCGAGAGAGGAGCCGCCGGAGGAAATAATAGCCGATATAGTGAAAGCCGTTGCAAGGGTCGGCGGTACATGTACGGTGATACCGGACAGAAAAAAGGCTATAGAACAGACTATTCAAACTGCCGAGGCGGGTTCGATTATCGCAGTATGCGGTAAGGGACACGAAACCTACCAAATAATAGGGCATGAAAAAATACATTTTGACGACAGAGAGATAATAAGAGCTGTCGCAGAAAATCGGGAGATGAAGCTATGAGAGCATTTACAGTCGAAGAAGTGGTTAATGCCACAGGCGGAAAATTACTTTGCGGAAGCGGGGACGGCGTGGTATACAAGGTATGCACAGATTCCAGAAAGGCAGAGGTCGGAGATTTGTTCTTTCCGCTGATAGGCGAGAATAATGACGGACACGATTTCCTGGGGCAGGTTTTGGAAAGAGGCTGCCGCACGATTATAGTTTCGGACGAAAGCAAGATACCCAAGACTGCCTTTCTCGCAGACGGAATGCAGCCTGATGTCATTTCGGTGGAAAACACGACTAAGGCATTGCAGGATTTGGCAGAATATTATTTGGGAACTCTGCCGCTGAAACATAAAATTGCGGTTACCGGCAGCGTCGGCAAGACCAGCACACGTGACATGATGTACTATATCGCATCGACGAAGTACAAGACGGGCCGCAACATGAAAAATTTCAACAATTGGTTCGGACTTCCGCTGAGCATTCTGGAATTTCCGCCGGATACGGAGGCTGCCGTTTTGGAAATGGGCATGGACAATTTCGGGCAGATACAAACCCTGGCTGAAATAGTAAACCCCGACATAGCACTGATAACAAACATAGGCGTTTCGCATATAGAAAACCTCGGAAGCAGAGAGGGCATTCTAAAGGCAAAGCTTGAGGTAACAAGCTGCTTCGATGAAAATTCGACGCTGATAGTAAACGGAGACTGCGATCTGCTCACGGCGGAGCATGTAAGCGGAGCTTACAGACTGATAAGTGTCGGAAGCGGCAGTGAAAGCGAATACCGCATTGACGAGGTTAGAGATTTCGGCATAGAGGGTATAAATTTCAAGCTGACTCATCAAGCTAAGACATATGAAATCGGACTTGACATACCCGGAGCACATAATGCAGGCAACGCAGCATTGGCGATTGCCGCAGGCGAGCTGATGGGCATAGACATAGATACGGCGAAAAAGGGACTTGCGGATGTAAAGCTTACCGAAAAAAGGCTCAACATCAAGGAAAAGTCGGGAATAAAAATCATAGACGATACTTATAACGCGGCACCTGCCTCCATGATGTCGGCACTGAACACCCTGATGCAGACAGAGGGGAAACGCAGGATAGCGATATTGGGCGATATGTACGAGCTCGGCTCTGAAACCGAGGCGGCACACAGACAGGTGGGAGAGTATGCGGGAGAGAAAAATCTCGATATGCTCATAGCCGTAGGTGAATTTGCCGAGGGCTATGAAAGCGGAGCGGTTCTGCACATGCCTAAGGAAAGAATTTTGTATTTCCGTGAAAAGCGTGAGCTGCTTGAAAGAGTGCGTGAGCTGCTGCTGCCGGGAGATGTGGTTTTGGTCAAGGCATCACGGGGAATGAAGCTTGAAGAGGCAGTTAAAGAGATAACGGAAGATTAAATAAAGATAGGAGCAGATGAAAAATGGATGGATTGATAATTCCGATTACGGCACTTGCTGCGGCGTGGATTCTCGGAGCAGTGTTTACCAAAATACTTATACCGTTTCTTGAAAAGAAACAGTTCAGACAGTTTGTAAGAGAGGAAGGCCCCAAATCGCACCTTTCCAAGACGGGAACACCGAGCATGGGCGGACTCGCGATAATCAGTGCCACTGTAATATCGGCAGTGGCGGTTACGGCAGTGGCTGCGGGCGGATATGCGGATTATCTCAGCCTTGCGGTAATTTTGGTCACGATGATTCTCTTTGGGATTATCGGCTTTATCGACGACTACGAAAAGGCGATTAAAAAGAATAACGCAGGCATAAGTCCCAAGCAGAAAATCGTTTTGCAGTTTGTGTTCTCGCTGGCGTTTGCGATTTTCGCATATTTCAAATCGGGTTTCGGCGATATATCGGGAAGCTGTGTTTGGATTCCGATTGCGGATGTTTATCTTGATTTCGGGATTCTGTACATTCCGTTTGTAATCTTCGTTATGATAGCTTTCAGCAATGCAGTAAACCTCACGGATGGTCTTGACGGACTCGCATCGGGCGTGACGGCACTCGTGGCGTTCTGTATGGTGGTGGTCGGAGTGTCCGCTTACCCGGGAATCGAAGCGGCACCGATAGTTTATGGAGCACTGGCGGGAGGCTGCCTCGGATTTCTGATGTTCAACAAAAATCCGGCTAAGATATTCATGGGTGATACAGGCTCGATGGCACTCGGCGGTATGCTTGCAGCCGGAGCCGTGATGATGAAGATGGAATTTTTGGTTGCCGTAGCGGGGCTTGTATATGTCTGCGAGGCACTGTCGGTAATCATTCAGGTAACATATTACAAGAAAACACACAAGAGAATTTTCA
>CAZLTX010000046.1:0-8235 GCA_964562555.1 uncultured Oscillospiraceae bacterium | reverse complement strand
TTACAGTGCCACTCTGGTTACCGCCTCTGCCGGCTTATGTATCAGCTTTTGCAGCTCCATGAGCTTCGCACTGTCCATAGCGGGAACGCCTTTCAGCCTGTATGTGATGCCGAGCTTGCCGTACTTTTCGACAGCCATAGTGTGATAGCCGAGCAGCTCCACCTTGTCAACGAAACGGATTTTCTTCATAAACTCGTTCAGAGCCTCCATATCCTCCGGCGTATCGTTTATATCGGGCACTACGACATGACGCACCCAAACATGCTTTTTATGAGCGTTTATAATATCTATAAGCTCAAACAAGGTTTCCTGTGAACGCCCCGTTATTATCTCGAAACGCTCGGGGTCGGGGTGCTTGATATCCAAAAGTACCAAATCACAGGTTTTCACAGCCTCATCGGTATATTCGTCCACATAGGTTCCGCTGGTATCCACCGCACTCTGTATATCCTCTTTGTGAAGTGCGTGCATAGCCTCGGTGAGAAATTTCCCTTGGAGCAGAGGCTCGCCGCCGCTGAAAGTCACTCCGCCCTTGCCTCCGTAATACGGTTTTCCGCGGAGTGCCCAGTGCACGATTTCCTCCACCTCAATTTTTTCACCGCCGTTTTCCGTCCATGAGTCCGGATTATGGCAGTAAAGGCACCGAGCCGGGCACCCCTGCATGAAAAATACAGTTCGGATACCCGGTCCGTCTACGGCACCAAAGGTTTCTATCGAGTGAATTTTACCAATCATAATTCATTCGCCTTTCGCAAGAGTTAAGTTTCGCAGCAGTCCACCTGCTTAGATGGATTCGTGGAAGGTTCTTGCGATAACTTCTTTCTGATGTGTCTTGGAAAGTGCATTAAATCTTACTGCATAGCCCGATACTCTTACTGTGAGGTTCGGATATTTATCCGGATTTTCGTAAGCATCTTCAAGTACTGCTCTCTGCAATACGTTTACATTCAAGTGGTGAGCACCTCTCTTGAAGTAGCCCTCAAGCAGTCCTGCGAGCACCTCTGCTCTTTCCGACGGTTCCTTGCCGAGTGTTTCCGGTGTGATAGAGAACGTATTGGAAACGCCGTCTTGGCAAGTATCCCAGTCAATCTTGGATACGGAGTTCAGCGATGCGATAGCACCGTGGCTGTCTCTCTGATGCATAGGGTTAGCTCCCGGTGCGAACGGAGTTCCTGCTCTTCTTCCGTCAGGTGTGTTGCCTGTTTTTTTGCCGTACATAACATTTGAAGTAATGGTAAGTACGGATAAGGTATGTACCGCATTTCTGTATGCAGGGTGTTTTCTGAGTTCTTCGATGGTTCTTTCGGAAATCTTAACTGCGATGTCATCTACTCTGTCATCATCGTTTCCGTATTTAGGGAAATCGCCCTCTGTTCTGTAGTCAACGATTACGCCGTTTTCATCTCTGATTGGATATACCTTGGCATATTTGATTGCGGAAAGCGAGTCAGCCGCAACGGAAAAGCCCGCAACACCGAATGCCATCAGGCGTTTCAGCTCGGAGTTGAGGAATGCCATCTGAGAGCTTTCGTAATCGTATCTGTCATGCATGAAGTGAATAATATTCATGATGTTTACATACAGCTCGCAGAGCCATGCCAGGTAAATGTTGAATCTGTTCCATGCGTCCTCAAAATCGATCGGGCCGTCGCCTACAGGCTCCATCTGAGGTCCTACATGCTCGCCTGTTCTTTCGTCAATACCGCCGTTTAAGCCGAGCAGCAGGATCTTGGCAAGGTTGCATCTTGCACCGAAGAACTGAATCTGCTGTCCCATCTGAATTGCGGATACGCAGCAAGCGATGGAGTAGTCTTCCCCGTAAAACGGTCTCATCTTGTCATCGTTCTCGTACTGAATCGAGTCAGTATCTATGGAAACCTGTGCACAGAATTTCTTGAACGGTTCAGGCAGCTTTTCCGACCAAAGCACCGTAAGGTTCGGCTCAGGTGCAGGTCCCAGATTGTATAAGGTCTGCAATACTCTGTAGGAGTTCTTGGTTACCTTGTGTCTGCCGTCCATACCTACGCCTGCGATACCCTCTGTAATCCACATAGGGTCGCCGCCGAACAGCTCGTTGTATTCGCTGGTTCTGAGATGTCTTGCTACTCTGAGCTTCAGGATATAGTCGTCGATAAATTCCTGAATCTGTTCTTCCGTATATGTACCGTTTGCAAGGTCTCTTTCTGCGTAAATATCGATAAAGGTGGAGGTTCTGCCTATGGACATCGCTGCACCGTTTTCTTCCTTGATGCCTGCCAAATATGCGAAATATGTCCACTGAATAGCTTCCTTTACGTCCTTTGCCGGTCCGGAAATGTCGAAGCCGTAGCTTTCTGCCATCTTCTTGATTTCCTTGAGTGCGGTAATCTGATTGGTAACTTCCTCTGCGGTTCTGATGTTTTCCTCGTTCATAACGTGTCTGGAGGCAATCATCTCGTGATCCTTTTTCTTTTCCTCGATAAGGTAGTCGATACCATAAAGTGCGGCACGTCTGTAGTCGCCGATGATTCTTCCGCGGCCGTAAGCATCAGGAAGTCCTGTGATAAATCCGAGATGTCTTACCTGACGCATTTCGTCGGAGTATGCCTTGAAAACACCGTCATTATGCGTAGTTATGTAGTTAAACATATTGTCGATTTCCGCAGGAAGAGTTTCGCCGTATTCCTTGACTTCTTCTCTTACCATCTTGATACCGCCGAACGGGCAAATACCTCTCTTAAGCGGTTCATCCGTCTGCAAGCCCACGATGATGTCCTTGCCCGGCACGATGTAGCCCGGTCCGAATGCATTTATTCTCATGATTCTGCTTGCGTCAACCTTTAATGTACCGCCTGCTTTTCTCTCAGCGATTAAAAGCTCCTGCACCTTATCTAAACACACCTTCGTTCTCTCTGTCGGACCTGCGAGGAAGCTTGCGTCACCGTCATACGGGTGATAGTTTAAGCTGATAAACTCCTCAACATCGATCTTTTCCGTCCAATTACCTTCGACAAAACCTTCCCACTCTTTTCTCATTTAATATGTCCCTCCTGTGTAGTAAAATATATGTATGTTATTTGTATATTGTATACAAAATGTCTCGAAGAAAAAATCCGTTTGCCAAATCATGCACAGCGAATTACTCGTATCTGTATTCTGTATACTTTTTGTGCCTCTATTATATTACTCTCTGTATACAAAATAGTCAATAACTTTTTTGGGTATTTGCAATGTTTTTTTGCGATATTCTTTTATGCAAAATCATAGGTGATAATTCCGATTTCCCGGCATATATTGTTTTAACTAATAAAAGGAGTGTATGTCTGCCAATGAAGGATTATATCGAAGAAAGAGTCTTGGAGCTGGCTCATTACATAATAGACACCGATTCCACTGTCAGGGCGGCGGCGAAAAAATTCCGTGTAAGCAAATCTACGGTTCACAAAGATGTTACGGAGCGTCTGTCGGAGCTGAATCCGTCGCTGGCTGCCGATGTCAAAGATGTGCTGGAAAACAACAAGGCGGAACGCCATCTTCGCGGCGGCATGGCAACACGGGAAAAATATCTGCATGCACACGACAAAATGTGGTAATTTCTTAAGCTCTGTGGTATACTGAAAGCGTAGGCTGCACGGAAAGCTTTGCTATGTGTCGGCAAACACGGTATTATATACAGTAAAGGACAAGAAAGGATAGATGCACTTATGAAAAATTCAGGAGCAATGAAATTTGTAACATCTTTGGTTTACATTCTCTTCGGTTTGGCATTGATGATATGGCCGCAGAGGATTGAAGATGCGATTTGTACGATTTTGGCGGTATGCGTTATCATTCTCGGTATCGCAAAGCTGATAGGCTACAGCGTGGTTAAGGTCGAAAATCGAATCTCTGAGGACAGCAACGGTTTCGCAATCGGGGCGAGCATGATTTTGCTCGGTCTGTTCCTTTGGCTCAAGGGAACGGTAATCATAGCACTGATTCCGTTCATTCTCGGCTTTATGATCACCTACAAGGGTCTTGAAGGAATTCAGAATGTGATTAACTTCAAAAAATTCGGCTACGGAGCACCTGCCGGCGTTCTTATCTCATCGGTCGTAATCACACTCTTCGGTCTGCTGGTTATGATGAATCCGTTCTCGACTGCAAGACTTTTGTTCTTCATGTTGGGTTTGGGTCTGCTCGTAAGCGGTCTTTCGGATTTCATTTCAGATGTTTTCTTCACAAGAAAGCTCAAAAAAATCCGCGAATCTCAGCAGGAAAACGAATAAACGATGATTGCCGCAGCTTGAAACAAAGCTGAATTGAAGCAAAACGGACAACGGACAGTCGGTTTCGTGCATATGAGGCACGAGCCGCTGTCCGTTTTGTTTTTCCTTATAGCTTGGTTTTTCGTCTTATTTTCGTCTTATCTCTTGTCGCTTTTTATTATTTCTTCTTTTCTCTGACGATCTATTTCCAGAAATCAAGCTCGTCCTTGATGCCGATATTCGCAGCTATGAATTCAGGATTCTTGCCCTCCTTTTTCTGTCTGCAATAGTCATCGAGGCAACGAACCGCAGGCTTCATCAAAAGCAAAATTACAGGTACATTGACTATTACCATAAGGCCCTGTGTCATATCCGCAAGATTCCAAACGGTTCCCGCATTTGCAATCGCACCTACAAACACGAGCAGTGTCGCAATGATTCTGAATGTTAACAATCCCGTCTTGCTTACATCTCTTCCGAGTATAAAACGCAGACAGCCTTCGCAGTAGGAATAGTTGCCTATCAGCGTCGTGAATGCAAAGAGTGACATTGCCACGCAGAGGAAAATCGGACCGAAGCTGCCGAGGTTTGCCTCCATTGAATGCTGTACGAATGCCGCACCGCCGATTTCTTCGTTGAATGCTTCTCCCGAGGAAAGGCACATGAAAGCGGTTGCGGTACAGATGAGCAGCGTATCTATGAATACAGAAAGCATCTGTACCAGTCCCTGCTTTGCAGGGTGAGAAATGTCGGCAGTTGCAGCCGCATTCGGTGCGGAACCCATACCTGCCTCATTCGAGTAAAGTCCTCTCTTGATGCCGTTCATCATGGCAGAACCCGCAAAGCCTCCGAAGATAGCCTTGAAATCAAAAGCACTTTCGAAAATCATTGCAAACATGGCAGGAACCTGTTTTGCGTTTATAATCAGAACGATAATCGACACTATCACATACAGTATTCCCATGAACGGTACCATAACGCCCGTAACCTTGACCAATCTTTTAACACCGCCGATTACGATAACTCCGAAGAGCAGCATCAAAATCAGCCCGATTATAACGGCAGTCTTTCTGCTGTAAAAATCAAAGGTCGAGAAGGTGTCCTGAAGGTTATATGCCGCAAGCATGTTGTAGCCTACCGCATATGTAAAGATAATCAGAACCGAGAAAATAACTCCGAGCCATCTCTGCTTGAGTGCGTCCTGCATGTAGTACGCCGGACCGCCGTAGCTCGTACCGTCAGCGTTCTTTTTCTTATATATCTGTGCCAGTGTCGATTCCACGAAAGCAGAAGCACCGCCTATGATAGCCGTAATCCACATCCAGAAAACCGCACCTGCACCGCCTGCACAGATTGCGGTTGCCACGCCTATGATGTTGCCTGTGCCGACACGAGATGCCGTTGACACCATCAAGGCTCCGAACGATGAAATTCCGTTTTCGCTCTTTGGCTTTTCCATTATAACCTTAAAGGATTCCGTAAAAAGACGTACCTGTATGAATTTCGTGCGAACGGTCAATATGATTCCGCCCAAAATCAGAATCAGCGGCACACACCACGGCTGATACAGCACTCCGCTGACTGCACCGATTACATTGTTAATTAAATCAATCATGCTATAAACCTCCTTTTGCATAATACCGCTTTATTGTACCACCGTGCAAAGAAAGTGTCAAAATTTTTTTGAAAAAAATTATATAATTTCTTTATTAAAGTGGCCTCGGGTGTCGGTATCCTGCCTGAAAAGCTGCTTATCCGAGCTGCCGTCGAGCTTTGCCTGTGCATTCTTCACCGTCTGCTCGACCTCCTCAGGCGTTTCGAGCGTGAAATTAAGCCTAAATGCCTCCACACCCTCTATTGACGGCATCTCATCCAGCAGATTGAGAATTTTGCCGTTCAAAATAGTAGTGCTGCAGTCCCGGTGCGATATTATAGGAAAGGCTCCGTATTCGTCCCTCAGCTCATAGCGATTTGTCTTGCACAGACCGCACTGCCCTGCTTTTTTCAGCGGACAGTATTTGGTAAACAGCAGCGGTGCACGACCGTACACCACCATCTCCAGCGACGGATAGCTGCCGTTTTGTTCGATATACGCCTTTACAAGGGACTGAATCTGCTTCCTGTTCAGCTCGTAGGAGAGCGTAATCCTTTTCGCTCCCAGCTCATGCAGTCTGCGGCAGCTTTCCGCATTTACGACATTGAGCGAGTAGTCCGTCACGAACGGATTCGTGTTCTTGTAACGGTAAATCCCGCCGTAACCGCCTATGAGCAGCTCGCCGTCCTCAGGCTCGTAATCGTTTTGGTTTCTTCTTATAATATTGTCATAGTATATTTCCTTGATGCCACAGCGTACACAGGCATCATACTGCTCACGTGTCAGAACGGCTGCGGTCAGATACGGCTTGCCTGCTGTCACATTTTCTGCATTTTCGAAGGCTTTGCCCGTTCTTACGCCCATTTCCGCTTCTGCGGTCTGCGGCTTGAGTCTTCTCGGCTTGCTTGCGAGCTTTTCCTCGCAGAGTCTGCTGACGATTTCCCGTCGTGCCGCATTCAGCAGCTTTGCCGGAATGAAAGCATTGTACTCCTCGAATTCTACATTTCCGAGGCGGAAAACCGTATCTCCGAGGCGTGAAAACTGCTTGATTATCTGCTCTATGTCCGTAGGCTTGGTGGCTGCCTCTTCAAGCGTTTCCGTACTTTCGTACAGGCAGCTGCACCCCAAGCCCGCCGCATCTATGACAAGCGGTGCATTCGGATATGCATATACCTTGATATCGAGCGGAAAACGGCGAAACTCCGTATCCGTGCCGTCCTCAAGCTCCTTGTAGTATTTGTAGTCCTTAGTTTTATATACAATATCGCCCGTCGAAAGCTTTTCCTTTATTTTGATATAGCAGACCTCCTCGGCTCTGTTTATCAGATTGCCCTCGCAGTCGTAGAGCTTGACCAGCGACAGGTTGACATCTTCGTTTTCGTGGTCTATTCGTATTATATCGTTTTGGTTCAGAGCCTCGCTCAGAGTAAGCTCATACATTCCCCTGCGGCTGCCGCTGACCCTGCCGATTTCATAGCCGAAATTGTTCGGTCTTGATATATTGGTGATGTCCTTCGGATCCTCGTGGAACAGGTAGCCCTGCGTGTATGTGCGGTTGAAGGTCTTTTTCAGATTTTCCTCCGCCTCCGCCGCTGCCTCGGCATTGCCGTCCAATGCCCGACGGTACTGCGACACCACATTCGTCACATACACCGGCTCCTTCATTCGTCCCTCTATCTTGAGCGAGTCGATTTCTTTCAGCTCTTCTATATGCTCAATCGTGTTCAAATCCTTCATCGACAGCAAATAGCTTGTTCCGAGCGAGCTTCCCTCCGTCGTGTTTACAAGCTCATACGGCTTGCGGCATGAGCCTACGCATCTGCCTCGGTTTCCGCTCCTGTAGCCTATGAGCCCCGACATCAGACAATTTCCCGAATATGAAACACAGAGTGCCCCGTGTACGAAAATTTCCAGAGGTACTTTTGCCTTGCTCTTGATTTCCTTGACCTTTTCAAGCGGTACTTCTCTGGAAAGCACCACTCTGTCAGCACCCATTTCTTTCCAAAGCAGCGTACCCTCTAAATCGTCTATTCCCATCTGCGTCGAGCAGTGTGCCTCCATATCCTCAAAATTATTTACTATATATTCGAAAACGGCAATGTCCTGCACGATCACACCGTCCACGCCGAGCTCATTCAGCAGCCTGAGCTGAGCCTGCATGTCTTTAATCTCCTCTTCGAACACGATGGTGTTCATCGTAACATATACCTTCACATCTCTGAGATGTGCGTATTCCACTGCCTCACGCAGGCTTTCCTCATCGAAATTATCCGAATATGCTCTGGCACCGAATTTCCGCATACCCAAATAAACCGCATCGCAGCCTGCCGCAATCGCAGCCTTTAACGCCTCCGTATTCCCTGCCGGTGCTAATAATTCAGTCATAATTCCTCACTTTCTCCCGTCGCATAATCT
>CAZLTX010000045.1:0-8248 GCA_964562555.1 uncultured Oscillospiraceae bacterium | reverse complement strand
TCTCCGTCCTTACCTTCGCCGTTTGTAATTCTTTCGAGAATCTCAAGCATTCTCTTGGTACCGATACGGCAGTAGTTACACTTACCGCAGGATTCGTCACGAGTGAAGTTGAGGAAGTATCTTGCCATGTCAACCATACAAGTATCCTCGTCCATTACGATCATACCGCCGGAACCTACGATAGCACCTGTCTTGTTGATGTCTTCATATGTAACAGGTGTATCTATAAGGTGTGCAGGAATACAGCCGCCGGAAGGTCCGCCCATCTGAACAGCCTTGAACTCTCTGTCGTTCTTGATGCCGCCGCCGATGCCGAAAAGAACCTCTCTGAGAGTCATTCCCATAGGAACCTCTACAAGTCCGCCCTTCTTGATCTTGCCTGCGAGTGCGAATACCTTAGTACCCTTGGAAGCCTCTGTACCGAACTTACCGAATGCAGCTCCGCCGTTGAAGATAATCCAAGGAACGTTTGCCAATGTTTCTACGTTGTTGATGTCCGTAGGTTTCTGCCAAAAGCCCTTAGCTGCCGGGAACGGCGGTTTCAGTCTAGGCATACCTCTTTCGCCTTCAAGTGATGCGATAAGTGCTGTTTCTTCACCGCATACGAACGCACCTGCACCTGCCTTGATATAGATATCAAAATCAAAGCCGCTTCCGAAAATGTTCTTACCCAAATATCCTCTTTCTCTTGCCTGAGCCATTGCAATCTCAAGTCTCTTGATTGCGAGCGGATACTCGGCACGGCAGTAGATAACGCCTTGAGAAGCTCCCATAGCGTATCCGCCTATAATCATACCTTCGATAAGTGAATGTGGGTCACCTTCCAAAACGGAACGGTCCATGAATGCACCCGGGTCACCTTCGTCGGCATTACATACCAAATACTTTTCCTTGCCCGGGCTTGCTTTTGCGGCATTCCACTTGAACCATGTAGGGAAGCCTGCACCGCCTCTGCCTCTGAGTCCGGAAACCTTGATTTCTTCGATAACGTCTTCAGGCTTCATGGATGTCAGAACCTTTTCGATAGCCTTATAGCCGTCTACAGCAAGGTATTCGTCAATATTTTCAGGATTGATAACACCGCAGTTTCTCAGAACAACTCTCTGCTGTTTACCTACGAACTGCTTGTCTTCTTCCGAAATTGCAAGTTCTTCGCAAACCTTATGGTTTACCAAATGTTCTTCAACAATCTGTGCAACCTTTTCAGGCTGTACTTTGATGTATCTTGTCATATCGCCGTTATCATCATAAACATCAACGATAGGTTCAAGATAGCAGGTTCCTACGCAGCCAACTGTTCCAACTTCAATGTTGAGACCCTTTTCTGCGATTTGCTTTTCTAATTCAGCAACAGTTTTCTTGGCACCGGTAGCGATACCGCAGCTGCCTTGTCCAACTACAACTCTCATGCTATGTACCTCCTATGCCCTTTCTCTGATTTCTGCGAGGATCTGTTTTACCTTGTCCTTGGTCAGATTGCCGTAGGTTTCATCACCGTCGGAGCTTCTTACCATCATAACAGGAGCTAAGGAACAGCATCCCAGACATGCAACATTGTTAAGCGTGAAAAGACCGTCCTCAGTCGTTTCACCGTCTTTAATGTTGAGTGTTTCGCATACAGCTTCTTCTATCATTTCGGAGCCATTAACATGGCACGCAGTACCCTGGCAAAGCATAATCAAGTACTTGCCGATAGGCTGAAGTCTGAACTGTGCGTAGAATGTTGCAACGCCGTAAATCTTTGCAGGCTTGATTCCTGTAGCTTCGGATATGTAGTTAATCGTGTCGATTGACAGATAACCGTAAATATCCTGAGCTTTCTGCAGGATAGTAATTAAACTACCCGGTACTTTTGCGTATTGGTCTAAAACAGGCTGCAGATCTTTGAACTGCTCTCTCCTCTTTTCGGCACAATTGCAATTACATGTTTTTTCACTCATTTTTTGCACCTCTTATTTTATATATTACATCCTAATAGGACAGTATAAACTGTTTAGTTATCTTTTTCCTTGTCCTTATCCCGTGATTCTCGCTTGTCCTTTTTGTCATCGTCACCCTGCTCGTTTTCTTCGTCCGGTTCCTTAGGCAAAATATAGATTTTGACACGCTCGATACGCCTGTCCTGAATTGCCATGATTTTGAACTGATAGTTTTCAAACTCAATAATTCTGCCCACATCTTCTTCGTCCGGAATTTCTCCGAGCATATCGATGATGAAACCGCCGATTGTTTCGCTGCTCTCGGAAACAAGGTCTATTCCGAGCTCTTCGTCAAGGTCATCGAGATCCACATCTCCGTCTACCAGATATATGTTATCGTCAACCTTGTCTATTATTTCCTCTTCTTCATCGTACTCGTCGTCTATATCTCCTACCACCTGCTCGATGATATCCTCCATAGTAACGATTCCGCTGAAACCGCCGTATTCATCTATCAGTATAGCTATCTGCTGCTTGGTTCGCTGCATTTCGTACAGCAGTGAATCTATATTTTTCGTTTCCGGCACAAAATATGCTTTTCGGATTATAGATTCCACATCTACACCGTCGAAACCCTTTTCCCATGCTTGGATTAAGTAGTCCTTGATGTGAAGTATACCTATGATATTGTCGGTTTCACCCTTACACACCGGTATTCTCGAATATCTCAAAGTCATCAAGTCGTTAAGATACTCTTCGGGCGGATCCTCGATATCAATGACAAACACATCGGTTCTCGGTGTCATTATTTCGTACGCCAGCTTATCGTCGAAAGCAAAGATGGAATTTATCATCTTTTTGCCCTCTTCCTTGAAAATGCCCGATTCCTGTCCTGCCTCAAGCATGGACATTACTTCCTCCTCAAGCATTTGACCGTCATCTTTTCGCAGTATGCGTTTCCATATTTTTTTTACTTTGTTATCCCTGTTTTCTTTGCTTGCCCTCGGCCCGGGGGCACTTCCTAAATCACTTGACATAAACTCAGTTCTCCTTTTTCTTTCGAAGCATGAAATTTTCTTTTACCGGACATGCCGTCTTTATTTTCAAAATCTGCTGAGGGTGCGGTGCCGACTCAATCGGATTACCCTCCTCATCATACATCTCTTCCAGTTTTTGAACGAAAAAGTCCGTATCGGGACCGAAAATTTCTATTTCGTCTCCGATCACCATCTTGTTTCTCTGCTCCACAATCGCAAAACCCGTTTCCGCATCATAATCCAAAACCAAGCCTGTGAACGAATAATCTCTCGTGTAAGCACTCGTGCGGTAATTTTGGTCTTTATTCGTAGGATTGTTGAAGTAGAAGCCCGTCGTAAACTCACGATGGCTGACCTTTTTCATTTCGTCCATCCACTCCTGCCTGAACACATAGCCCTCGGGATCCGCATAGTATGCGTCTATCGCCTTTCTGTACGCTGCGATAATCGTCGCAACATAAAAAATGCTCTTCATTCTGCCTTCGATTTTCAGCGACGCAAGTCCCGATTCGACAAGCTCCGGAATATGCTCTATCATGCACAAATCCCTTGAATTCAAGATATATGTTCCTCTTTCGTCTTCCTCTATCGGATAATACTGACCCGGACGCTGCTCCTCCACAAGTGCATATTTCCATCTGCACGGGTGTGCACACATTCCCTGGTTAGCATCTCTTTCTATCATAAAGTTACTGAGCAGACATCTTCCCGAATACGAAATGCACATAGCTCCGTGTACGAATGCCTCGTATTCAAGCTCATCGGGCGTATTCTGCCTTATCTCCGCCATCTCTTCGAAGCTCAGCTCTCTGGCAAGCACTATACGCTTAACGCCCATCTTATACCAGAAGTTCGCAGTCTGATAATTGGTCATATTCGCCTGTGTGCTTAAATGTATCTCCGCATCGGGTATTATTTCCTGTATAAGTGCGATAATTCCCGGATCGCTGACGATGAATGCGTCTATATCAAGCTTTGCAAGCGTCGTCAGATACTCACGAAGGGGCTGTATGTCACGGTTATGTGCGAAAATATTCAGTGTCAGATAGCACTTCACACCTCTTTCGTGTGCAAAGGCTATGCCCTCACGCATTTCATCAACTGTCAAATTGCCTGCACCGGCTCTGAGCGAAAACAGCTCACCGCCGAAATATACCGCATCTGCTCCGTAAAGCACCGCTATTCTAAGTTTTTCAAGATCCCCCGCAGGGGCTAAAAGCTCTATTTTTTTCATTCCGAATGTAAAATCCTTTGTCTGTAATGCCTCGATGAATACTTATCTGTCCGTTATTTCAGCGAAGCTTGCTTATTGAAAGTCCGTCTCCGACTGCCATAATGCAAGTGTCAAATCGAGAATCCTCGTTGATAAAGCTGACAAATTCACGCATTTTTTTGATATTAGTCTTGTGCTTGCCCGTCGGATCGTATATGTCGTCGGCGATACGTGCCTTAAAAAGCACATTATCCGCCGCTATAACAGCATTTTTCGCACACAGCGGAAGTGCTGCCTCAAGAAAACGCTTGTAATGGCTCTTTGCCGCATCGATAAACACGAAATCAAAAGGCTCTGTATTCTCGTCGGCAAGCTGTCTGATGACCTCCTCGCCGTCACCTTCAAATACCTTGACTCTGTCCGAATATCCCATGCGTTCGACATTTGCCCTCGCCTTGAGATACACCTCGTGCTCCTTTTCTATCGTATAGACCTCTGCTCCCGTCAGCTCCGCAAAAAACATAGCCGAATATCCTACCGCACAGCCTACCTCAAGTATGCGTTTCGGTGCGGTAATCTTAAGAAAGGTATTGAAAAAGCTCTCGGTTTCTTTCAAAATAATCGGTACTTTTTCTTCCTCGGATATTTCTCTGAGCTGCCTAAGCTCTTCCGTAAGCGGCTTATAAAATCCGTTAATATAATCTGTAACTATATCGTTGGTTATATTTCGTTTAGCTTCCATAGTCCGTCAACCTTTTTCATCAGTGTGCGGCATTGTATGCCTTGTCGTATGCCGCCTTATCTCTTTCAAACTTAGCGTAGTCTGCCGAGAAATTCATACTTCCGTCGAGCTTTTCGCTTACCACGAAGTAAAGGTAATCGGTATCCTCCGGATAAAATGCAGCTTTAACAGATGCAAGTCCCGGCGAACAAATCGGTCCCGGAATATTTTTGTTTATGTACGAATTGTACGGCGATTCTATGGCAATATCCGCATATGTCAGATTTTCTTTCTGATATCCCAATATATATTGAACCGTTGAACACATCTGAAAGTTCATTCCCGCCTGCAGTCTGTTGTAAATAACAGATGCAACAAGAGGTCTTTCCTCGTCCAACACAGTTTCTCTCTCGATTATAGATGCATACTTGATAACATCACGGAGCTGGAATCCGTATTCTGTTTCAAGATATCCACCGTATTTGCTTTTGCACAAAGCCCCGTCATCGCTCATAAATTGCTCGAAAATGCCTTGGAAAACATCTTTATCAAACTGTCTGAGCATGACATCTATGATTTCCTCCTCGGATGCACCCTCGGCAACATAATATGTGTTCGGCATCAAATAACCCTCAAGGTAATTCTCCGAAAGACTCTCACGAAGAGCCTCCTCATCTGCCGCATATCTGAGAAATTCATATTTATCAAACCATTTTTTATCTTTTACTTCCGCTTCGAAGCTTTCCTTGTCGCCCATATTCTGTTCGACAAGCTTTTCAATCGTCTGCTCTACCGTAAGTCCCTCCGGAACGGTAAATGCAGTCATCGCCACCTTGCCCCCAACAAGTATATCTGCGATGGTTTTGTAATCCATGGACGGCGAAAGCGAATAAACACCCGCCTTATATTCACTGTCTGTGCCGTTTATTTTAGACCAAAGCTTAAAATCAGAGGCACTGTCGATAATCCCACAGTCAACAAGCGTCTGTCCTATCTGCTCTGTCGTAGAACCGGACTCGATATTTACAGCCACAGCCTCCGCATTTTCGCTGTCAAGAGCCTTGCCCAAGCCCGAGATGAATATAAATGCACACACTGCTATTATCACTGCTGCTGCTATTACCGCGATTATCAGCTTTTTCTTAGCTCCCATTGTTTCCCCCATTGTATGTATGCGTCAAAAATCCCGCATATCAAAGATAAATCCCTAACTGTGTATATAACGCATTGTACGGAAAGAGTGCGAAAACTCGTTCGCATTCTTTCCGCAGTATGTTTACATTTTTATGTTTGCTGTTTCAGAGCTTATTTGGCTCTTCCCAAATATTCGCCTGTTCTTGTGTCGATCTGAATCTTTTCACCTGTTTCGATGAAGATAGGAACCTGTACTACCGCACCTGTTTCAACAGTTGCAGCCTTTGTAACGTTTGTAGCTGTGTTTCCCTTAACGCCCGGCTCTGTTTCGATAACCTCAAGGTCTACGAAGTTAGGAGCTTCTACCAGGAATGCACTGCCCTGGAAGAACTTAACCGTTGCTTCATCGTTAGGTCTCATAAATTTGATAGCTTCTTCAACCTGCTCTTTTCCGAGAGGAACCTGATCGTATGTTTCAGGGTCCATGAAGTAGTAGAGCTCTCCGTCATCGTACAGATACTGCATCTTCTTTGTTTCGATGATAGCTTCTTCAAACTTGTCATCAGGGTTGAAAGCTTCTTCTCTTGTAGCACCTGTGATGATGTTTCTGTATTTGGTTCTTACGAAAGCCGCACCCTTACCCGGCTTAACATGTAAGAAATCAATTACTACATGCGGTTCACCGTTAATCTGGAATGTTCTGCCTTTTCTGAAATCACTAGCATAAATCATTTTTTATCTCTCCATTCTTTATAAAATTTCGTGCTTTTTCTATTTTCAGAGTTTTTTGACTCCTAAAAACATAATTTAACTTATATAGTATACCACAGATATGTCCGATTGCCAAGTACCTTATCCGAGAATACCGCTTACACCCATTGCCTCGCCGAGTATTTCGTATACATCCTTCATCATAAGAGAAAAACGCATTTCGGCCTGTAAATACTGTGCCGCAAGCGGATCCTGTGCCATAATCGCATAAAGCTGCTGGATATTGGCCATATCGTCTGAATTCGGAGCTTCGCCCATCATCTGCTTAGTCTGGAACTCAAGCTGCTTTGCTTGAAAATCCTTAAGCATTTTTGCCAGCTCTCCGTTTGCGTCAACCTGTTTCTTTAAGGCATCGTACTGCTTGAATTCTTCAGAAGCCTTAATTGCCTGTGCCAAGCCGTGAGCCTGATCGTATACATTCATTTTAGCTACCTCCCTGTTTTGTATGCTTTGCCTTTATTTTCAGCCCGCTGCTATACCTCTAAGAAAATCGGCAGTATAATCGGACTTCTCTTGGTTGTTTCGTAAATATATGAGCTCAAGGCATCTCTTACCTGTGCCTTCATCGCATTCCAGTCTTTCATACGCTTGTTTTGGCATTTGTCGAGTGCCTCCATTGCAACCTTTCGTGCCTCCTCCATGAGCATTTCGTTTTCTCTTACATAAACGAAGCCTCTGGATATAATATCCGGACCGGAAATCACCATATGGCTTTCCCTTTCGATTGCCGCAACGACGATTATAAGACCGGATTCGGATAAAAGCTTTCTGTCACGAAGTACGATATTGCCTACATCGCCCACGCCCAAGCCGTCTACCAGAACGGCATCTGCCTCTACCATTCCGCTTTCCTTGATGGCACGTCTTCTGTTCACATTGAGGATATCGCCGTTTTCGAGTACGAAGATATCGTCCTTATTCATTCCGAGGCTTTCCGCAAGTCTTGCGTGTGCTATAAGGTGTCGGTACTCACCGTGTACCGGCATGAAAAACTTCGGCTTGATGAGCGAGTGTATCAGCTTAAGCTCCTCCTGACAGGCATGACCAGAAACATGAATGTCCGCTATGTCGGAATAAATAACCTCAGCTCCCTTTTCGAACAGCTTGTTTACTACATTGGATACGGTCTTTTCGTTTCCTGGAACAGGCGTTGAGGACAGTATTACCATATCTCCTTTTTTGAGTTTTACTGCCTTGTGCTCTCCCGATGCTATTCTCGAAAGTGCAGACATCGGCTCTCCCTGGCTTCCTGTGGTTATAATCACCAGCTTGTCGTCGGGAATGTTTTTTGTCATCTTGAGGTCTACGAGCGTTCCCGGCGGGATATCCAAATATCCGAGCTCTATGGCAAGTGCCACTACATTTTCCATGCTTCTGCCGGAAACAGCAACCTTGCGTCCGAATTTAACCGCATTCTCGATAATCTTCTGAACCCTGTGTACATTAGACGAGA
>CAZLTX010000044.1:5040-8340 GCA_964562555.1 uncultured Oscillospiraceae bacterium | reverse complement strand
TACAAAACACCCGCAAAACGCTACTTCACATACAGACTTGATGAGGTAAAATAAATCGCAAAAAATCACACAAACTCATATTTCACCAAAAACCTTGCCGCATACACCAGCTCAGGCATCAGCTTGAGTGCGGTTCGTGACAGAAATACGCTTGAGGCTCCTTTTTCTTTCAGGCTGTAGGCGATTATGAACGCAAGCACACGCTGATTCGCTATATCCTTGATGTTTCCGAACGCCTCTTTGAACGAACGCAGGGAGAGCAGGTTGGAATACTTGTCAAGAGCGTCCTTTGCCTCGACCTCGGATTTTCGCACGGAATCGGAAAGCTTTTCGAAGAAGATTTCATCAGTGTAGAGAATCAGCGGGTCGAGCTCAAAAACCTTGGCACAGGCATCTGCGGTTTTGAGCGTGGTCTTGTCGAAGGCTCCTTTCGCGAACGAAAAGTAATTGCCGTCGATAATGCCGACTGCCTTCATGGTATCGAGGTAGCCCAAACGCATAATGCGTTTGGCATTTGCCCTGTCAAAAATCAAGATATTTCCGAGATCCCATTTCGGCTCGATGTATACAAGGTTCGGAGCTTTTTTGATGCTTTCGTACTTGACAAGTCCCATGCCCTTGAGATTGACGGCGAACACATGCGTAGCACCCTTGGCAACCGCCATTTCGACAGGAATTTCGTCAGCATAGCCGCCGTCGATATAATCCACACCGTCTATCTCGCAGCTGTGAATCGCAGGAAATGCCGAGGAGCTTGCGATGATGTAATCTACAAGTCTGCCCTGCGGAATATCCTCTTTATACAAGTAGTGAGCCTCAAAGAGCGGCAGCGAAACGACAGGAATACCGTATTCCATAGCCGAGCTGCGGATTTGTTCCTCGTCGATGTATTTTTCTAAAAGCTTTTTCAGACCGGAGGTACCCGCACCGTGATTGAACACGATTTCGCGTGCGTATTCGATAGGCTGACTGCCCTCGGGCACATCGAAAACCATATGCGTTTCGATTTCACGCCAAAGCTGTGCGGTCAAATCCACATCGCCCTGAACCACCATTGCGGCGTTGATGGAACCGACAGAAGAACCCGTAACTATGTCTATCTTAATTCCGAGCTCGGTAAGTGCCTGCCATACGCCAACCTCATAAGCACCTCTAGAGCCGCCGCCGCCGAGAACCAAGGCGTTTTTTTTGCTGCTCTGTTTTTTCATAAGCTTATCCATATAAACTGAATTCCTTTCATACCCTTCCGTATTGCTTTAACATTCGATGAGTTTCCCCGCAAATCGACCGCAGGAAAACTTTTTTGCTACCAAAATTTTAGCATAAATGGTATACTGTTATCAAGAGAAAAGAAACGACAAAAAACGGGAGGTGTACGAATTGGACGCAAGATTAAAAGAGATAATAGATGTAAGTAAAAATATAGTATTTTTCGGAGGTGCGGGCGTATCGACCGAGAGCAATATACCAGATTTTCGTTCGGAAAAGGGTCTGTACAGTGCTAGGCAGCAGTACGGAAGAAGTCCGGAGGAAATGCTTTCGCACAGCTTTTTTATGAGTCACACCGATACTTTTTTCGATTACTACAAGAACAATTTGATATATCGTGACGCAGAGCCGAACGATGCACACAAGGCACTTGCTTATCTGGAAAACGAAGGCAAGCTCAAGGCTGTCATAACGCAGAACATAGACGGACTGCACCAAAAGGCAGGCAGCAAAACCGTATTCGAGCTGCACGGCTCCGTTCTCAGAAACCGCTGTATGGACTGCGGAGAAAGCTATGAGCTGGACTACATAACAGACGAGGCACACTGCCGAGGCAATATTCCGATTTGCCCGAAATGCGGAGGGATAATCAAGCCTGATGTTGTGCTTTATGAGGAATCGCTGGACGAGGACTGCCTCACCGCTGCTGTTGATGCCATAGAGAGAGCAGACACGCTTATCGTAGGAGGAACTTCACTGGTAGTATATCCGGCGGCGGGTTTGATTCGATATTTTCGTGGTAAACATTTAGTATTGATCAACAAACAGCCGACACAGTACGACAGCAGTGCGGATTTGGTTATAAACGATTCGATAGGAAAGGTGATGAAAATACAGATATGAATATATTGGTTGCAAACGATGACGGAATCAAGGCTCGTGGCATAGCCGAGCTGACTAAGGCACTGGCTTTGGCAGGGCATGATATATATGTGGTCGCACCTACGGAGCAGCGAAGTGCATTCAGCCATGCACTCAGCATGCACGGTGACATAGTTATCAAGCGGAAAGAAGCTTTTCCTTATGCAAAGGAGGCATACACAGTCAGCGGAACGCCTGCGGACTGCGTTAAAATCGGTCTTTGCTATTTGAAGAAAAAGTCCGTACCCATAGATATGGTATGCACGGGAATCAACCACGGCGGCAATCTCGGCACCGATGCGATTTATTCGGGAACTGTGGCTGCGGCTGCGGAAGGAGTTTTATCGGGGCTTCCGTCGATGGCGGTTTCGGTAGATGCACATGATGCCGTATATTTTGAGGCTGCCTGCAAGGCGGCTGTCAAGCTCTTGCCTGCCGCATATCGGCTCGGCACAGCGGAGGGAATACCGGCTGTGGTAAACATAAACTCGCCGAACCTGCCCGAGGCTGAGATAAAGGGCATTTTGCCGGCAAAGCTCGGAGTTGTTAAATACGATGATGTGCTTTTCGAGGCGGAGCACAGCGAGGACGGTGCGGTGTATCGCTATGCAGGAGAGCCTGTACAGGACGAAAACGAAACCGAGGAAATGGATACCTATCTCATTCGTGAGGGCTACATAACGGTTGCCATGATTCAATACGACATGAACGATTACAAAGGCTTGGAAATATTAAAAAAACAGGAGGAAATGAAATGAGCTTATTAAACCAAATGAATACATTGACGATAGAAAGAGATGACGCAATCTGCGTTGTTGTGGATTTGCAGGAAAAGCTGCTTCCCGCAATGCATGATGCCAAGACGGTGGAGGAAAACAATATAAAGCTGCTCAAGGGCATGAAAGCACTCGGCATTCCGACGGTAGTAACTCAGCAGTACACAAAGGGAATAGGTGAAACCGTTGCCTCTGTCAAAGAGGTGCTCGGAGCTTTTGAGCATATCGAAAAGACCTCGTTCAGCTGCATGGGAGAGCCTGAGTTCTGCAAGGCGATAGAAAGCTTTGACAAGGGCACCGTTATACTTACGGGCATAGAGGCACACATCTGCGTGGAGCAGACCGCAATTGACCTCATAAAGGAGGGCTATAATGTTGCACTGGTTACGGACTG
>CAZLTX010000044.1:0-4940 GCA_964562555.1 uncultured Oscillospiraceae bacterium | reverse complement strand
AGACCGCAATTGACCTCATAAAGGAGGGCTATAATGTTGCACTGGTTACGGACTGCATCCAGTCCAGGAATCCGCAGAACAAGGAAAGAAGCATCCTGCGGCTGGCAAATGCGGGAGTGATCATCACCACTTATGAAAGCGTGCTTTACGAGCTGCTCGAAAATTCGAAAGCGGCAGAATTCAAGGCGATTTCAGCCATAGTAAAATAAAAAAACATGAAATCGGAAAGGGGAATCGGCAGAAAAAATTTATGATATTTGAGAACACATTTGACAATTTGACGCAAGAACAGACAGAGCTGCTGAACAGCTATTTTGACGGCTACGATTATCGGTCGTCGAGCCATACGCTGCTCGCAAACTATATATGGAGAAATACGCACAGCATAAGCTGGCAGCTCATCGGAGAATATCTTTGCATAGGTGCACTCGGTGAGCCGGAGGAGGGCAACGGACAGCGGTATTTAATGTCCTTTCCTTTGACACGGACAGGCTCTTACGACACGGACGCCCTGAGGCAGACCTTGCTGACAGCCAAGGCGATGTTCGATGAGCAGGGGCAGCCGCTGCTTATGATGGTGCCGGGCAGTCTTGTAGGGTATTTGAGCGAGTGCTTTCCGGAGGGGAGCGAGGGGAGCGAGCCGCAGGCGGTAATTGAGCATGACAGGGACGATGACGACTATATCTACCTGAAAGACGAGCTGGCGACCCTGAGCGGCAGAAAGCTCCACCAAAAGAAAAACCATCTGAACTATTTTCTCAAAAATTATGAGTTCACATATGAAGAGGCAACCACCGAAAATGCGGACGAGATTATGGCATATATCGAAAGCAAAAACGAGTACAAGCTCGGAGAAACACCCGAGGATTGGAAAGAGATACTCGAAAAGGAAACCGAGGCAATACGTGAGCTGCTCAAATTCGTCGGCAAGGGGCTTTTGTCGGGAGTTATAAGGATAGACGGCAAAATCGTTGCGGTAACGCTCGGCGAGTTTGCACGCACAAACAGCAAGGAAACGGTCATCGTGCATGTCGAAAAGGCGGACGACCGCATAAGGGGGCTTTATCAGGCGATAAACAACGAGTTTTGCAAACGCCTGCCGGAGGAAACGGTCTATGTCAACCGTGAAGAGGATATGGGACTGGAAAACCTCAGACAGACCAAGCTTTCGTATAAGCCGGTCGAGATGGGCGAGAAATATTTCGCAGTGATAAAATAGACTGCATACATGGATACTCGCACTTTGCCGAAAAGATTGGTAAGGCTTGAAACTACGGCGATTTGTTAATTTAACTACTTTCGTGGGAATACTTGTTTTTTCAGTGCATTGTGGTAAAATATAAGTGGATGTATGCGAAAAAATGCAAGGGTTTTGTTAAAAAATTAACCAAAACTTCTTGATTTTTGTATTATTGTGTGATTAAATAAGACTGTAAGCGAAAAGCGTACAGCAAAGAAACATAATTCTTAAGGAGGATACATAAAAATGAGAGAAGTTGTAATTGTTAGTGCAGCAAGAACACCTATCGGCAGCTTTGGCGGTTCTTTAAAGGGAGTTCCTACAAGACAGTTGGGAGCAATCGCAATCAAGGCAGCAGTTGAAAGAGCAGGCATTAAGCCTGAAATGGTTGATGAAGTTATCATGGGTGCTGTTCTTCAGGGCGGTCTTGGTCAGAACGTTGCAAGACAGATGACATTAGACGCAGGTCTTCCTATCGAGGTTCCTGCTATGACTATCAACAAGGTTTGCGGTTCCGGTTTAAGAGCAGTTGAACTGGCAGCACAGATCATCAAAGCAGGCGATGCTGATATCGTAGTTGCAGGCGGTGCAGAAAACATGTCCGCTACAGCTTACGCTATGCCGTCCGCAAGATGGGGTGCAAGAATGAACAACACTCAGATGGTTGACATGATGGTTAACGACGGTCTTTGGGACGCATTCAACGGATACCACATGGGTATCACTGCTGAAAACGTTGCTGAACAGTGGGGAATCACAAGAGAAGAATTAGACGAGTTCTCCGTAATCTCCCAGAACAGAGCAGAAGCTGCAATCAAGGCAGGCAAGTTCAAAGACGAAATCGTTCCTGTTGAAATCCCTCAGAGAAAGGGCGATCCAATCGTATTCGATACAGACGAATTCCCTAAATTCGGAACAACTATCGATAAGGTTGCTAAATTAAAGGGTGCTTTCAAGAAAGACGGCGTTGTAACAGCTGCTAACGCTTCCGGTATCAACGATGCAGGTGCTGCAGTTGTAGTAATGAGCAAGGAAAAAGCTGAAGAATTAGGTCTTAAGCCTATGTGCACAATCAAGTCCTATGCTTCCGCAGGCGTAGATCCTTCCATCATGGGCGTTGGTCCTATCCCTGCTTCTCAGAAAGCATTAGACAAAGCAGGTCTTAAGATTGAAGATATCGATTTAGTAGAGGCTAACGAAGCATTCGCTGCTCAGTCCCTCGCAGTAAGAAAAGACCTTGGCTTAGATCCTGAAAAGACAAACGTAAACGGCGGTGCTATCGCTATCGGTCACCCAATCGGAGCTTCCGGCTGCAGAATCCTCATCACTCTTATCTACGAAATGATGAGAAGAGATTCCAAGTACGGACTTGCAACTCTTTGCATCGGCGGCGGTATGGGTACTGCACTGGTTGTTGAAAGATAATCAAAACGCATTCAGCAAAAGACACCTCGGTGAGGTGTCTTTTTTGTCGATAAATTTACTGCAAACATACTCAAAAGCAAAAGGAGCAAATTCGTGGAGAGTCGGTTCTGCGATATCTAATCGTGATTTTGTATTATCTATTCAAAGAATACCGAAAAATCAAGTACTTTTGAATATGCTGAAACGCTGATATTGACAGTGAAATAATAAAGAAGTAAAATATCTTTAATTCGAACAATACAAAAGCAAGATAAAAAACAAAAGAGGAAACAGCGGAAATGAAAGCAATGGTAAAGGGTTTAAGGTACATAGCTATAGCACTGATTTTGTGTATTGCATTCGGAGCCTTCGGATATTTCAGCGGGCTCAAGTCGGCGGGCAGTGAGCAGAGAAACCTATCTGCGGTTGTCGTGAAAAACGAGCTTGCGGCAATGAGTGAGCTGGGGACGATGACCTACGCATATACGGAGCTCGGGACATATGAAAATCGCAAGCTGTTTTACGGGGCAAAGCTGCCGTTTACAGAGAAGAGCTTCATACTTACATACGATGGAATAATCAAGGCGGGAATTGATATGACGGCGGCAGAGGTAGAGCTGAAAGAACAGACACTTAAGGTCGTACTTCCGACAGCCAAAATTCTTTCGCATGAGATAGACGAAGAAAGCGTACAGCTTTACGACGAAAAGACAAGCATATTTAATCCGTTCACCGTTGAGGACTATACCGAATTTTATGCAGACCAAAAGAAACGTGCAGAAAAGAAGGCATTGGAGCGTGGTTTGCTGACAGAGGCACAGAAACAGGCGGAAACCATTGTTACGGGACTTTTGACCGAGCTGTGTGCGGGCGAGTATGCTGTAGAGGTCACGAGTGCGAAAAGTGCAGCTTAAACACTGATGCGGCGATAACCGCCGACAGCTTTGAATTAAATCGAGAGGAAGGCATTGTAAATTGAAAACAAAGGCGGAAAAGACAAATGCGATGCGTAGACTTGACGCACTTAAAATCGCATACAAGGAGCATACATATACGGATACGGATGCGATAAGCGGAGTAGAGGTTGCGGCGGTTCTTAAGCAGGAGCCGGGCAGAGTGTTCAAAACTCTTGTCACGCAGGGCAAAAGCCGAAATTATTATGTTTTCATGGTGCCGGTGGCAGAGGAGCTGGATTTGAAAAAGGCTGCGAAAGCGGTCGGGGAAAAGTCGATAGAGATGATAGCGTCAAAGGAGCTGCTGCCTCTGACAGGCTACATTCACGGCGGCTGCAGTCCTATAGGAATGAAAAAGTTTTTTACAACGACGATACACGAAAGTGCTGCCGATTGCGAAACGATTTTTTTCAGCGGCGGCAGGATAGGCTTTCAGATAGAGCTGCCGTTTGCCGACTTGCAGAAAGCAATACGGATACAGACAGCGGATATTATTAAGGAAGTATAGCAGAAAAACTTTAATGCAAAAGGGGGAATTTTTATGAAAGCAAAAGAAATTTTCAAGACACCTATTTATCTTATTACACTATTCATCTGCATTTGTTTTGCAATTGCGTTTTTTGTATCGGCATTTGCAAATGACAATGATAATGACATTGCAGTTGCAGAGTACGGCAGCCCGGATGTGGCATACAATTCCGTTTTGGATAAATTTGCATTTGATGCTGATGAAATCGATACATTCTCAATTCTCTGCGAAAAAGCCAACAACGAAGATTGCCGTACATATCAAGTGAGCATTACGGCCGGCGAAGAAGTCAGAGAATTTACGGTAAACGCTTTTTCGGACGGTCATATAGATGTGCTTGAAAATGCAAGCGACAGTGAGAATGAAACTGTTGAGGGTGCAGACTCAAATAAAGTGAACGGGGAAGCCTCTAAACCTACAAACGAAAACGCAAACGATTCCAAATATGCCGATGTTGAATTGGTGAAGGAGAGGGTGCTTATGGATTCGCTTTTAGATGAGGAACAGGTGAATTTTCTTCCGTTTACCTTGGACGAAAGCGGAGAAACACCTATATATGAGGTAGTGTTTGAAACAAAGGACGGATATCGCAAATACATATATCACGTGAATGCGTTAAACGGACTGCTCCGAGACAGAACCTACTATAATGCGGATGATATTTGTGACGAAGAAAACATTTTTTGGTGTTGGGAAAACGAAGAAGACGATGGGGCGCGCGAAACATACACATATTACAATATATGGGAAAATCTTAAAACACAAGCTCACCGCGGCAGTCAGTCGTTTTATGGCGAGCCTGTATATCCGGAGT
>CAZLTX010000043.1:0-8451 GCA_964562555.1 uncultured Oscillospiraceae bacterium | reverse complement strand
CTGTATTGCTTGCAGGGAGGAAGGTCGGCATGGACACCACGATTCCGGTACGGAATGTCACAACAGACAGATTGTTAATGCTGATTGCGAGCCTTCACAAAAATACAATTTTACAAAACATAATTCCTGCCGATACCTCATATATTGTTGTAAATCATTGCAGAAAAGGCTGCAGGCACTTGATCACGGGGGTATTATGCTTATGGTAAATCAGAATATATATGTTGACATAGGAGAACGCACGGGCGGCGATATTTACATGGGAGTGGTCGGTCCCGTGAGGACAGGTAAATCCACATTTATACGCCGATTCATGGAGGTAATGGTTTTTCCGAACATGACGGATCCTTACGAAAAAGCACGAGTTACGGATGAGATGCCGCAAAGTGGAGAAGGAAGAACGGTCACAACAACGGAGCCTAAGTTTATTCCGCCCGATTCGGTGCTCGTTTCAGCCGAGGGCGGTGCAAACCTCAGCGTCAGACTTGTTGACTGTGTGGGATATATGGTACCGGGTGTGCTGGGCGATAAGGAGGACGGCAAGGAGCGAATGGTGTCCACGCCTTGGTCCGAGGAAAAGCTGCCTTTCAGCAGGGCTGCCGAGATAGGAACTGAGAAAGTGATAACGGAACATTCCGTAGTAGGTGTGGTCGTAACCGCAGACGGCTCTTTCGGAGAGATACCGAGGCAGAACTATACGGCAGCCGAGGAAAAGACCGTCGCACAGCTTAAGGAGCTCGAAAAACCGTTTGTTATAGTGCTTAACTCAGCCGCACCGCAGGAGGAACGCAGCATGGAGCTTGCGAAAGAGCTTGAGCTTAAATACGAGGTTCCCGTAATTCTGATAAATTGTCAGCAGATGGGAGAAAAGGAGATAAATCAAATCTTCGATTCCATGCTGCTGCAGTTTCCTGCCTGCGAGATTGATTTTAAGCTGCCGGGATACATGGAGGCACTTCCGAGTGACCACTGGATAAAGGCGGCAATGATAAAGAGTGTCAGAGAGTGGATGAAAGACTTTGATACTATGGGGCAGGCAACAGGCTCATGCGGAGAAATCGCAGACGGCGAAATCATTCGTGATGTGAAAATCGTGAAGGCTGATATGTCGAGCGGCATTCTGACTATAGAGCTATGTATGGACAGCGGGCTTTATTACAAGGTAATCGAAGAGCTGATGGGAGCGGAGATAAAAAACGATGCACAGCTTTTCATGCTTTTGAAGGAATATTCTAAGGCAAAGCTTGCTTATGACGGAATCAAGGATGCGTTGGAGCAGGCAGAAAGCTCGGATTACGGCATAGTGGCACCTAAGCTTTCCGAAATGGTATTGCAGCAGCCGGAGGTGTTCAAACAGGGCAACAAATACGGTGTGCGTATGCAAGCAAAAGCACCGTGCCTGCATATAATAAAGACCGAAATAACGACGGAGGTTTCGCCTGTGGTCGGAAGCGAAAGTCAGTCGGCAGATTTGGCACAATACCTCAGCGAGCAGTTTGCAAACGAGGAAAATGATGTTTGGGAAACAAATCTTTTCGGCAAAACGCTGAAAGAAATGGTGACCGAGCAGATGGAAAACAAGCTCGAAGGAGTTCCGATATCCATAAGAGGCAAGGTTCAGAAATCTCTTCAGCGAATCAGTGACGACGGCAAGGATTATTTCATCTGCATTATATTGTAGTAAAATTGCACTAAAAGCGTATACTACATAGCATGAAGACGAAAAAGCAAAATAATGAAAATAAAAAAAATTCAAGCAGCTCGGGCAAGCAGAAAAGAGCCGTTGTAACGGCGGTTGTGACAGCTTTTATCACCACATTCATGGGGAGTGCACTGAATCTGTCTGTGCCGTCCATAGGGACGGAGTTCGGAGTGAGTGCACAGAATGTAGGCTGGATAATCACGGTATATATGCTGACCTGTGCGGCACTTGCGGTACCGTTCGGAAAGCTTGCGGATCGAATAGAGCGAAGAATAATTTTGATATGCGGAATACTGATATTCACGGCAGCATCGGCAGCGGCTGCGTTTTCACGGACGATGCCGGTGCTTCTTATGTTCAGATTTGCACAGGGTGTCGGAGCCTCTATGATATTTGCGACTAATATAGCGATTTTGGCAGCCACATTCGACAAGGAAAAACGGGGTAGAGTTTTGGGCTATTCCACGAGTGCGACCTATGCCGGACTGTCACTGGGACCGGTGCTGGGCGGTGTAATGAACGAACATTTAGGCTGGCGTTCGGTATTCACTGCCGCAGCACTTGTTTCGATTGCGGCACTGATATCGGCAGCGAGCGGAAAGAGAGGACAAACAAAAGCGTGCTGTATTGCGAAAAACAGAAACAGGGAAAGCTCAGGCAGTAAATCCGCTGCCGCAGGAGCTAAACGCTTTGATTGGAAAGGCAGCCTGCTCTTCACCGCAGCAATCACAGCGGTGATGTACGCACTTTCGACACTCAGAAGCGAAAGCCTTTCGCCATGGCTTTTGGCACTCGGCTTGCTTATGTTTTATGCCTTTGTAAAAGTCGAAAAACGCTCCGAAGCTCCCATCATAGATGTGCGGCTGTTCTCGCAGAACCTCCCGTATACCATGGCAAATCTCGCCGCACTGCTGAACTACGGAGCGATTTTCGCCGTAAGCTATCTTATGTCGGTATACCTTCAGACCGTAAGAGGCTTTTCCGCACAGACAAGCGGTTTCGTACTGATGGCATCGACGGCTGTTATCGCAGTTTTTTCACCGCTTTTCGGACGGGTTTCGGACAAACATTCACCGTATTTCCTCTCGGCGTTGGGAATGGGAATTTGCGGCACTGCAATAGGAATGCTTACATTTATATCCGAGGACACACATATAGGAATTATTGCGGCTGTACTGGCGGTTTCGGGTTTCGGCTTTTCGCTCTTTTCCTCGCCGAATACGAATGCCGTGATGAGCAGCGTGAGCGAGCAGGGCTACAGCTCGGCAACCTCGGTGCTTGCGTCGATGCGTTCTGCGGGGCATACGACGAGCATGGCGATAATTACGCTGATAATGGGTATATTTATGGAGGATAAGCCGCTTGCGGAGGCACAGTCGGAAACGATAATTATGATTATGCGGGTAAGCTTTGCACTGTTTGCGTTTTTTTGTATACTTGGAATTTTTATGGCGAGATATCGAAAAGTATGATATACTATAACATGACTAAGTAGGTATTTTAATGGAAATTAGGGGTTAAAGATATGTTTTCACTTTACGAATTATGGGAATCCATGGGCTATATGGCTTTGGTCTACGGAATTAACATACTTCTTGTATTTACAGTAATATTTGCAGAACGAAAAAGTCCGTCGGCGACACTTGCGTGGGTGATGGTGCTTACCTTCATACCTATCGTCGGCTTCGTTTTTTATATCGTATTCAATCAAAACTTTTCGAGGAGCAAGATAAACAAGCTTACCGAAAATGAAAAATATGTGGTCAGCAGTGCGTTGAAAATGCAGACAGAGGCTCTCGATGACGACAAGTACGAATTTGCCTCGCCTACGACGAAAAATTGGAAACACTTGATAAAGCTGAATCAGGTGTACGGTCATGCGTTTTACACCGAAAACAATACCGTTGAGCTTATAACGGACGGTGTGGAGCTGCAAAAGAAGCTGGCGGAGGATATAAGAAACGCCAAGGAATTTATAAATGTCGAGTATTACATCATAAAGAACGATTTTGTAGGCAGGGAGCTGATACACCTGCTTACACAAAAGGCTGAGGAGGGCGTGGAGGTCAGACTTCTGATGGACGCACTCGGCAGCAGGCAGATAAACGACATAATTCTGAGCAAGTTCCGCAAGGCGGGCGGCAAATTCGGCTATTACTTTAAGCCGAAATTCAAGCTTTTCGGCATTAAGCTGAACTACCGAAATCACAGAAAAATCGTGGTGATAGACGGCAAGGTAGGCTATACAGGAGGATATAACGTCGCAAAGGAATACATCGGCAGGAAAAAACGGTTCGGCTACTGGAGAGATACGCATGTACGTATTCGAGGCGATGCGGTCCTTGAGCTTAACGGACGCTTTGTGCTCGACTGGAGATTTACCACCAAGGAGCAGCTTGACATAGTTCCGAAGAATTTCAAGCCGGAGCCTAATGACGGCAAGGTAGGCGTTCAGATCGTATCATGCGGACCGGAATCCTCGGCGGTTGAAGTAAAGAGGGCTATGATGCGAATGATAACCTATGCGGAAAAGAAGGTTTTTCTTCAAACACCGTATTTCGTACCGGATCCGAGTATCTTCGAGTCGCTTAAAATGGCAGCACAGTCGGGAGTCGATGTGAGGGTTATGATACCTTGTATGCCCGACCATATTTTCGTATACTGGGCTACATATTCGTATGTGGGCGAGCTGCTGCGTTCGGGAGGACGGGCATTTATCTACGATGACGGTTTCCTGCATGCGAAAACGATGGTGGTTGACGGCGAGGTAGGGACTGTAGGCTCTACGAACTTCGACAACAGAAGCTTCAGACTGAATTTTGAAACGAATGCCTTTATTTTCGACCGTGACTTTGCAAAGGAGATGGAGGAAGCGTTCGAAAACGACCTTGAGCTGCACGGACATGAGCTGACCTATGAGGAATACCAAAAAAGAGGGTTTATAATTAAATTCAAAGAAGCAATTTCAAGGCTTTTGTCGGATATTCTGTAGCTGTGCAGGCAAGGACAGACAGGCAAAAGAGCAAGTAACAATATATAATACAGATAACGGGGAGGAAAACAGTAAATATGGAAAACAAATTGCAGTATTACATGAGAGTTTTCAAGGGAGCAAGCTTCGAGAAGTTCTTCAAGGTGCTGAACAATGCTCATGAAAGGTCGGGAAAAAATAAGCTTTTTCTTTTCTTTGATATTTTGAACTGCATGGCTCGTTACGGAGCCGGATATAACGACTATGTGATTTTCGAGTTTTGGAATCTCAATTCGTTTCAGAGAGACACCTATCTGACACGTTTCAGAAGTAAAAAGCTGATGATGTTTATGAACGATCACAGCTATGCACATATATTTGACAACAAGAACGAGTTCAACGAGGTGTTTAAGGATTTCATCGGCAGAAAATGCCTTGACCTGGAGCTTGCGTCGGAGGATGAGGTCAGAGAATTCTTCGCATCGAGAAAGAAAATTTTCGCAAAGATGAAGGATTTGAGCTGCGGCATAGGCTGCGAGCTTTTGGAAAGCGAGAAGTTCAAGGATGCGGACGAGTTTATCGCTTATATCAAAGAAAAGGGCTTTGCAACCATAGAAGATGTGATTGAAAATCACCCCGATGTAGCGAAGATGTATCCTTATTCGGTCAATACGATGCGTATGATAACCATGATTGACGGAGCGGGCGAGCCGCATTTGATCTATGCCGTGTTTAAGATGGGCAGGGACGGAAGAGTTGTGGACAATTACGGTCTGCACGGTCCTGTGGATTTGGAAACGGGCGAGTTCCTGTATCCCGCACATTCGGGAGATACCACCGCAGGAGGACATTACACCGAGCACCCGAACACGCATCAGCCGCTCATAGGCTACCGTGTGCCGTACATGAAGGAAGCCGTTGAGATGGTAAAAAAGGCTGCATTGGTAGTGCCGCAGATGCGTTATATCGGCTGGGATGTGGCAATCACACCGAACGGCCCGGCTATCATCGAGGGCAACAATTACTGTGCACATGACTTTTGGCAGCTTCCGGGTCAAACACCGGACGGCATAGGTATCATGCCGGTTATAAACACGCTTATTCCCGAGTTTAAGTATTAGTGCATCAGAGGAGAAAATTTCGTATGGGTAAAATCAGATACTATATAGCATTATGGGCGGCGAAGCTGTCCATAATTGCACTTAAAATAACCAAGCATAACGGAACCAATTTCCCCGGCGTGCTTGCACTCAAAATCTGTCCTCAGTTTTTGAAATACGCACAAAAGCCGAAAAAAATAATTGCGGTTACGGGCACAAACGGAAAGACGACCGTTTCCAATATGCTGCTCGATATGCTTACCATGGACGGAAACAAGGTCTTGAACAACAAGATGGGTTCAAACATCAATTCGGGAATTGCATCGTCCTTGATTTACGGTGCGGACATATTCGGCAAATGTCGGTACGAGATGGGCTTGTTTGAGGTGGACGAGCGTTCGGCACTTCGTATATATCCGTACATGAAGCCGGATTACATGCTGATTACCAATCTTTCGAGAGATTCGATAATGAGAAACGGACACCCGGAATATATAGGAAACATACTCACAAAGTATATTCCTAAGGAAACCAAGCTCGTCATCAATGCTGATGACTTGATTTCCTGCGGGATAGCTCCGGAAAATCCGAGAAAGTATTTCGGAATTGACAGAATGGATACGGACATAGACGAGTGCAACAATCTCATAAACGACTTGCAGATTTGTCCGCATTGCCACGAAAGGCTTGCGTATGAGTATCTCAGATACAATCACATAGGCAAGGCGTACTGTCCGAAATGCGGTTTCAAGGCACCCGCATATGATTACACCGGCATGAATGTTGATATCGAGAATATGACAATAGATGTTGCCGATTCGGAGGGTACGGGTCACTATAAGCTGCTTAACGAAAGCGTCTTCAATATTTACAATGTGGTTTCTGCGGTGGCTCTTCTTCGTGAAATGGGTTACACGCACTCACGCATAGAGGAATTTTTCCAAAAGCTTAACATAGTGGGTTCACGTTACGATGAAGAAAAAATCGGCTCACGCACCTTATACAGGCTGCTTGCCAAAGAAAAAAATGCCTTTGCCACGACGAGAGTTTTTGACTATATCGGAGGACTTCCGGGTGACAAGGAGATAATACTTATGAACAGCTGTCAAGGCGACATGAAGCACTGGTCGGAAAACACCTGCTGGCTGTACGACTGTGATTTTGAGTTTCTGAACCGAGATAATATAAAGAATATAGTTTTGTGCGGACCGCGGAGATTTGACCATAAGCTAAGACTTTTGCTGGCGGGAGTACCGGAGGACAGAATTTCGTTTGCCGAAAAGGAAACGGATACGCCTTCTAAGCTGAAGCTCTTTGAGAATGACAATATTTATGTGCTGTACGGAACGGACTCGATTTCGCTCGGCATGAAGGTGGGAGCTATGGTTGAAAAATTGCTGAAGGATAAGGCAGGAGAGGAGAGCAGAAATGAAGATTGAAGTACTTTTCCCCGAAATTGCCAATCTGTACGGGGATCTTGAGAATATAAGCTATCTGAAAAAATCCTGTCCCGAGGCAGAGATTACGGAAACTCATCTCAACGATGAACCGCTGTTTGTAAGTGAAAAGCCGGCTCTGATATATATGGGAACAATGACCGAAAGTGCACAGACCTTGGCAATCGAAAAGTTAGCTGCATACCGTGACGCATTGAAGGCTCGAATCGATGACGGGACTCTGTTTTTGATAACGGGTAATGCTCTCGAAATTTTCGGAATGAGCATTTCGGACAAAGACGGAACAGAAGAGAAATGTCTCGGATTTTTCCCGACTGCGGCAAAGCGTGATATGATGAACCGCTTTAACTCACTGTATTTGGGAAGCTTTTCGGAAGAAAAGGAAGCTGCGGAGAGTATGACAATTGTAGGCTACAAGAGCCAGTTTACTCATTCGTATGCAGAAGAAAATGCGGAGGATTGTGTATATGCCGACTTCGATGCTCTGTTTGAATCGAAGCGTGGCCCGGGACTTAATCCCGAGCTTACGGGAGAGGGAATAAGAAAGAACAATTTCATGGCGACCTACATCATAGGACCGATACTTGTGCTTAATCCGCCGTTTGCGAAATATCTGCTTGCAAGGATGGGTGTTGCCGAGCCTAAGCTCGCTTTCGAGGCTGCGGCAGCGGAGGCTTATGAGGTCAGAGTCAGGGAATATGAAGACCCGAATACGGGATTTTACTATTAGACATAAGAGCCTCGGCAGACTGCCGAGGCTCTTTCGCTGAGCTTTTGAGCTTTGAGAGGTTTTGTAAAGCCTTTGTAAAGCATGGACATTATGCCGCAGTGACGGCTTAAAATCGCTGCTTTATCTAAATGCTACTGCGGTATGCAGAGCTCGGTTCCTATCAGAAGATTGTACGGGTCTATATGCGGATTGGCACGCATCAGTGCATCAAGCTTGATGTTATGCATCTTGGCGATTAAGTACAGTGTATCTCCTGCTTTTACCGTATGTGTTGTTTCGCAAGGTTTAGGTGACGGCGGAAGCTGTTCCTCCGTTCCCGGTATACACAGTCTGCTGCCGATTCGCAGGTTGTACGGATTATCGATTCCGTTGACTTTCATAAGAAGACTTACCGGCAGTTCATATTTTTCTGCAATGGAATAGAGGGTGTCTCCCTCGTTGACCGTGTAGACATCGATACAAAAAAGGCAATTGTTCATTTTTAGCCACCT
>CAZLTX010000042.1:0-8470 GCA_964562555.1 uncultured Oscillospiraceae bacterium | reverse complement strand
ACGAATTTGAAAAGATGATAAACGAGTTCGGAGGCAGAAGCCGCAGATTCGGCGGCAGATAGATAAAGGAAGGGAGAGTATTTCAGAGATGAAAACCAGGATTATATCGGGATTTATGATGGCACCGCTGCTGGTGTTGGTTTATTTGGGAGGATACTGGCTCATGGCAGCCGCCTTTGCGGTCGGCGTGATAGGACTGCATGAATTTTACAAGGGCTTTGAGGCAGCCGGAGCTAAACCGTGCAGACCGCTCGGATATGCGGCGGCAATCGCCTTGTATGGGCTGCATTTGGCAGCACCCGCTGAAGATCGCCTCATAGTCATGTGGATGGCAGCTGTTGTAATAGCGTCCATGATTTACGGCTTCGACGTGGAGAAGAGAAAGCTCGAGGACATGACTTCAACACTCATGGGAATTATGTATACGGTTCTGCTCTCATTCCATATAGTGCTTATAGACGAAACAGCTCCGCAGATGATATGGCTTGTATTTCTTGCAGCCTTCGGTACGGACATCATGGCATACTTCACAGGCATGGCATTCGGCAAGCATAAGCTTTGTCCGCACCTCAGCCCGAAAAAGAGCGTGGAGGGTGCAGTCGGCGGTGTTATCGGAAGCATGGTACTCTGTGCGATTTACGGACATTTCTTTATGCCGGATTCCGTTTGGGTATCGCTTGCCATAGGCTTTTTCGGCAGCATTATCGCACAGCTGGGAGATCTTTCCGCATCGGCATTCAAGCGGCAGATGGGAATTAAGGATTACGGCAATTTGATTCCGGGACACGGCGGCATTTTAGACCGTTTTGACAGCGTAATGTTCACGGGACCGGCAGTTTATTACTGTCCGATGATTTTCGCAAGCGTGGCATTGATATAAACTCATATAAAATATGATATAAGCTGACGTGCTTGACATACCCAAGCAAAGGGCTTGAGCAAAAAATATTAACTGACTTTAAGGAAAAGCAGTATGAAGAAAATAACGATTTTGGGCAGCACGGGTTCGATAGGAACTCAGAGCCTTCAAGTAATAGAGCAACACCCCGACCGCTTTTGCGTGGAGGGCTTGACCTGCGGCAAAAATACAGAGCTGCTTGCCGAACAGATAAAAAAATTCAAACCGAAATTTGCCGTTACGGAAAGTGCAGAGGCAGCCGCACAGCTTGCCGAGCGTTTCCCGGAAACGGAGTTTTCCTATGGAAAAAAAGGACTGAAAGAAGCGGCGACGGGCGACTGTGACATGGTTTTGAACGCTCTTATGGGAATGAGAGGACTTGAACCTACATATGCTGCTATTTTGGCAGGAAAGGACATTGCACTGGCTAACAAGGAAACGCTGGTTGCGGGAGGCAGCCTTGTGATGGATGCCGTAAAAAAAGCAGGAGTTCGGCTTTTGCCTGTGGACAGCGAGCACAGTGCCATTTTTCAGTGCTTGGAGGGCAATGCCACGCGACCGGTAAAAAAACTTCTTCTGACGGCAAGCGGAGGTCCGTTCCGAGGCTTCACCGAGGCGCAGCTTGAGCAGGTGACACTCGCACAGGCATTAAAGCACCCTAAATGGAGCATGGGTGCAAAAATAACGATAGACTCGGCAACGATGATGAACAAGGGACTTGAGGTCATCGAGGCAAGATGGCTTTTTGACATAGCGGCGGAAAAAATACAGATTCTCGTACATCCTCAGAGCATAGTACATTCTGCGGTTGAGTTCGAGGATAATTCCGTAATCGCACAGCTCGGCGTGCCGGACATGAAAATCCCTATAAGCCTTGCACTCGGCTATCCGGACAGACTGGAAAACAGCGAGCGTGAGCTGGACTTTTTCACCGAGGGTGCGAACCTGAGCTTCGAGCGTCCGAAGCCTGAGGTATTTCGCTGCATTTCGCTTGCATACGAGGCAATAGAGCGGGGCGGCAGCTATCCTGTGGTTATGAACGCCGCAAACGAGGTGCTTGTGGACGCTTTCCTCAAGGAGAAAATTCGCTTTATCGACATTCAGAATATACTTACGCGTATTCTGAATGAGCATGAGGCTGCATATGATTTGGATTTAGAGGGTATTTTAGAAACAGACAGAATTACGAGAATATATACGGAGGGGATTTTATGAAGACAGCACTGTTGGCACTTTTACTGTTCTGCGTGATGATTTTTCCGCATGAGCTGGGACATTTCATAGCGGCAAAAAGGTGCGGAGTCAAGGTCAATGAGTTTGCTTTCGGCATGGGACCGGCGATTTTGAAAAAGCAAAAGGGGGAAACGCTTTATTCGATACGGCTCTTTCCTATAGGCGGCTTTTGTGCGATGGAGGGCGAGGACGAGGAGTCGAGCGACGAACGTGCCTTCGAAAAAAAGAAACCGTGGCAGAAAATTCTTATCCTGGCGGCAGGCTCGATAATGAATGTGCTTTGTGCTGTTTTGATAATGTGCTTGATAGTCGGTGTCAGAGGCTTTACCTCGACTACACTCGGAACGGTGGAAAGCGGAAGTCCCGCTGAGCTTGCGGGGCTGATGCCGAAGGACAAAATCGTTTCGATGACGACGGAGGCAGGAAAGTACCAAATAGATGATTGGTCACAGATTTCCGAGGCGATCAACGGGATTGAAGAGGGAGAAAGCATTGAAATAGAGTACAAGAGAGGCTCTGAGCTGCATTACGCCTCGGTCACACCCGTACTGACGGAGGGTGTTGACTCAGAGGGAAATACGGTTACACGCTATGTTGTGGGAATAAGCTGCAAAATCAGTCATAATCCTATCAAAGCGGTGATTTACGGTACGCAGTCCACATGGGAGCTTACCAAGCTGATGTTTTCGTCAATAGGACAGCTTTTCAGCGGTCAGGCGAGTGCCGATGACTTGACGGGGCCTGTCGGAATGGTTCAGATGGTGAGCCAAACCACTCAGTACGGCTACTGGTATTACGGCTTTCTTACGGCACTGATATGCGTCAACCTTGCCATTATCAACATGCTGCCGCTTCCGGCACTTGACGGTGGCAGAATTATTTTCGTGCTGTACAGTGCGATTACGGGCAAGAAGGTAAGCGAGAAGGTCGAGGGCACGATTCATTTCGTGGGCTTGGCACTGCTCATGCTGCTGATGGTCTATGTGACGGTAAACGATGTCGGCAGAATTTTCGGATAGCAGACGTAAAGACGATGCAAAACGATGTAAAACGCATAGATTATCTACGATACGAAATCGGAATACAGATAAAACAGATAATAAAATATAATAAATATGAAACAGACTGAACAAAGAAAAAACAGAAAGAAAACAAAACAAGTAAGCTGCGGAGATATCCTCATAGGCGGAGATGCTCCGATTACGATACAATCTATGACGAATGTGGATTCACGAGATGAACAGGGACTTCTCAGACAGATTGACAGGCTGGCGGACGCAGGCTGTGAAATCGTGAGAATAGCGGTGCCGGATATGGAGTCCGCAGAGGTTTTCGCTCGTGTAAAGGCGAAAACGGGACATAGAGTTCCGCTGGTAGCGGATATACATTTTGACTACCGACTGGCAATAGCGGCTATCGAAGCCGGAGCCGATAAGGTTCGTATCAATCCGGGCAATATCGGAGCTGCGGAAAGGCTCAAAGCGGTTGTAGATGCAGCAAAGGAGCGTGAAATCCCAATCAGAGTGGGGGTCAATTCCGGCTCGCTCGAAAAACATATACTCGAAAAGTACGGCTGTGTGACTGCGGAGGGACTTGCCGAAAGTGCAGTCTGCAATCTCAGTCTCATAGAATCGCTCGGATATGACAAGCTGGTGGTATCTATTAAATCCTCAGATGTAAAGATGAATTACGAGGCACACAAAATCTTGACGGAACGCACGGATTACCCCGTACACATCGGAATTACCGAGGCGGGAACGCTCGCACGAGGCAAGATAAAGTCCGCAATCGGAATAGGTGCCTTGCTGCTTGAAGGCATAGGCGATACCATGAGAGTATCTCTGACCGCAGACCCTGTCGAAGAGGTGCTTTTCGCAAAGGAAATTCTCAGAGATATAGGAATACGCAAGGCAGGCGTGGATTTGGTTTCCTGCCCGACCTGCGGCAGAACACGGGTTGACCTGCAAGGGCTTGCCTCGGAGGTGGAGCAAAGACTCAAGCCTATAGAGCAAAGACTTGAGGCGGCAGGCGGCAGAAGTCTTAAAATCGCCGTAATGGGCTGTGCGGTAAACGGCCCCGGAGAAGCGGCGGAGGCTGATTTCGGCATTTGCGGAGGACATGAACGAGGTCTGATTTTTTCCAAGGGAAAAATCATCAAAACCGTTCCCGAAAACGAACTCGTGGACGAATTATTCAAAATTATAGAGGCGAAGATATGAAAAACCTGATCGAAGAGAGCATCAATTGGGAGGCTCTGGGCGGAAGGAAAAGTGAATACAGCTTCGAGCTCGGCAAAGGTGTGATACATAAGGAAACGGGTGTACTGGATATGCCCGTTCGCCTGAACTTCATCATACCTTTTTTGGACTGCGAAAAAATAAAGGCGTTGATAATAAACAAGCTTAAGCTCATAGAAAAGGTAAATTTCGAATTTGAATACGAAGCAATGCTGCTCGGCGATGAAGAAATCGCAAGGCTATATCTGCCGTATATGATTCACGAGGTCAACGGCGATTTCGTTTCCATCACGCAGATGATAGACGAAAAAAATGTAAGCGTCAGCGGCGGCAGAGTTACCTATCACGCACTCGGAGAATTTGCCGCAGAGCAGCTTAACGCAAGACTTGCGAAAAGATTTAAGGAAATGCTAAAGGAAAAATTCGACATTTCCATGGAAATCGTCTTTGAAAACAATGCCGAGCGTTTCGATGAAATGAGCAGATCCTTTCACGAAAACGAGGCGAAGGAGCTTGAGGAAACTATAGCGGAGTACCGCAAGGAGGTAAGGGCAAGAGCCGCAGCCGGCGGCAAAAGCGGAAACAGCGGAGCGGGCAGCGGCGGCTTCGGCAGCAAGCAGAAAACCGCAGGAAATGCCCCGAATAACGGAAACGGCGGATTTGGGGGCGGCTTCGGCGGAGCTTTCGGCGGCAAGCCAAAAGAGGGCGGCCGGAAACGCAGAGAAAAGGAGCTTCCCGCAGCCGGCAACAGAATCATGGGACGGGGCATAAACGGAAGCAAAAACGCAGAGCTGAGAGAGCTTGAACCCAAGATGGGAACGGTCATCGTAGAGGGAATTCTGTTTAAGCTGACGGAACGTCTTGTAAAAAACGGCAGCCATTTGGTTTCGCTGCTGATTACCGACAACAAGACCACCGTATGTGCGAAGTCATTCATGACCGATACCAAGTGGCAGGAGGTAAATGAGCTGCTCAAGCCCGGAGATGCACTCAAAATACAGGGTGAGGTGCAGTGGGATACCTTTGAGAACATGAACACCATCATGGTGAGGGAGATTGAAAAACAGGAAAGCGGCGGCATCGGCAGAGAGGATAAATGGGAAGGCGACAAGCGAGTTGAGCTGCACATACACTCAAAGATGAGCCAGATGGACGGCTTTAACGAGGCTAAGGACATCGTGGCACAGGCGGCGAAATGGGGACAGACGGCAGTCGCAATTACCGACCACGGTGTGGTACAGGCATTTCCGGACTGTGCTGCCGAGGCAAAAAAGCAGGCAGAAAAAGGCAGACCTATCAAGGTGATTTACGGCGTTGAAGGCTATGTGTTCGACGATTCCGACTGTATGCAGGAGGACGGCACGATGGACTTCAAGACAAAAGCGACAAATCACATAATTTTGCTTGCAAAAAATCAAGAAGGACTGAAAAATATATACAAGCTCGTATCATACTCACATCTCGACTATTTCTACAAGAAACCGAGACTTCCGTGGTCGGTCATAGAGGCACACCGTGAGGGAATTATTATCGGCTCGGCATGCTGTGCCGGTGAGGTTTTCACGTCGATGGTAAAGCAGGTGACATACAATAAACGCACGGACAGCTACAATATTTCCGAACAGAAAAGCCCGCAGGAGCAGGAAAAAATCGCATCGAGATATGACTATTTGGAGATTCAGCCTGTAATCAACAACCGCTTTATGCTCGATGAAGAATTCTATTTGGACGGCAAACGCATAGAAAGCGAAGAGGACTTGAGAGAGATAGACCGCCGCATCGTGGCACTGGCAGACAAGCTGGGCAAGCCGGTCGTGGCAACTACCGACTCGCACTACACAGAGCCGGACGATGCTATTTACAGAAACATCATTTTGGCAGGCATGGGCTTCGAGGATGCGGAAAGCGGCGAGGGGCTTTACATGAAAACCACGGACGAGATGATGGCAGAGTTCAGCTATTTGGGCGAGCGGGCTGAGGAAATCGTAATAAAGAACACAAACTACATAGCAAGTCTGATAGATGACGGTATCAAGCCGGTGCCGTCGGGAAAATTTCCGCCGAAAATCGAGGGTGCGGAGGAAACGCTGAGAAATACCTGTATGGAAAGAGCACATGCTCAGTACGGCGATCCGCTGCCTAAGGAAATAGAGGACAGGCTCGACACAGAGCTTAATTCGATAATAAACAACGGATATGCGGTCATGTATGTAAGTGCACAGATGCTCGTGCAGAAATCGCTTTCCGACGGATATCTGGTAGGCTCCCGAGGCTCGGTAGGCTCCTCCTTTGCCGCTACGATGGCGGGAATTACGGAGGTTAATCCGCTGGATCCGCATTACCTCTGCCCGAACTGCAAGCATATCATCTGGGGCGATATGCAGAAATATGACTGCGGAGTCGATATGCCCCCTATGAACTGCCCTAAGTGCGGTACGGAGATGAAACGTGACGGATACACCATACCGTTCGCAACCTTCCTCGGCTTCAAAGGCAACAAGGAGCCCGATATCGACCTCAATTTCGCCGGTGAATATCAGCCTGTGGCTCACCGCTATGTGGGAACAATTTTCGGAGAGAAAAACGTTTTCAAGGCGGGAACCGTAGGTACGGTAGCGGATAAGACCGCTTACGGCTATGTGGCAAAATACTTTGAGGAAAGAGGAATTCCGGTCAACAAATACGAAAAGGACAGACTGACCGAGCATTGTACGGGTGTCAAGAGAACCACAGGTCAGCACCCCGGCGGCATAGTAATCTGTCCCGACGACCATGAAATTTTCGAATTCTGCCCGATACAGCACCCTGCGAACGATACGAATACGGATATTGTAACCACACATTTCGATTACCACAAGATAGACGAAAACCTGCTCAAGCTCGATATACTCGGTCACGATGTGCCGTCAATGATAAGACAGCTACAGGACATGACGGGAACGGATCCGCTCAAGATTGACCTTACGGACAGAAAGGTGCTGAGTATTTTCAACGGCATAGAGGCACTTGACATCAAGGATCCCGACTACAAATTTAAGCACGGCTCGTATGCGATTCCGGAATTCGGGACCTCGTTCACCAGGCAGATGCTTGACGATACGAAACCCGATAAATTTGCCGACCTTGTAAGAATTTCGGGCTTTTCACACGGCACAGACGTGTGGCTGAACAATGCACAGGACTATATACGTTCCGGTACGGCGACGATGCGTGAGGTTATTTCGACCCGAGATGACATAATGAACTATCTGATACTCAAGGGCGTGGAAAACGAAACCGCGTTTAAGATTATGGAAATCGTGCGTAAGGGCAAGAAAGACCTTGACGAGCAGCAGGTGGCAACGATGAAGGAGCACAATGTGCCCGATTGGTACATAGATTCCTGCAACAAAATTAAGTACATGTTCCCTCGTGCTCATGCCGTGGCATACACCATGATGAGCTTCCGTATGGCATGGTACAAGGTCTACTATCCGCAGGCGTTTTATGCGACATATTTCACGACCAAGGTGGCAAACTTCGATTCGGACACCATACTCAAGGGGAAAGATGCGATACTGGCAAAGATGGATGAAATAGATGCGAAGGGCACCAACGCCGCACCTAAGGAAAAGGACGATTACATAATCTACGAGGTGGCATACGAGATGTATGCCAGAGGCTACGGCTTTTCGCCGGCAAGACTCGGGATATCCCAAGCGGTAAAATTCGGCGTGGACGACGGCAAGGTGCGTCTGCCGTTCGTGGCAATCGAGGGCGTGGGAGAAACCGCAGCCAAAGCATTTTGCAGCGAGTTCGAAATAAAGCCGTTCGATACCGTAGAGGAAGCGATAAATAGAGCAAAGCTGAACAAAACAGCAGTCGAAGGACTCCGAAACCACGGCGTTTTCGAAGGCCTCCCCGAAACCGACCAGCTCAGCATGTTCCAATTATAAATTTAGATGCGGAGCAGAGCCCCGCATCTACTACAGATTGAAATATCTGTCAAATTCTGCAGGGTGAGGTATCTTGGCAAGCTCGGCACATTCCTTGCGTTTCATCGCAACAAAATTCTTTATGAGCTGCTCGGGGAATACGCCTCCCGCAGTCAGATAATCGTGAT
>CAZLTX010000041.1:0-8549 GCA_964562555.1 uncultured Oscillospiraceae bacterium | reverse complement strand
TCGCTTCACATCGAGGAGTACGAATCAGAGGCAAGAGATACCAAGCTCGGACCTGAGGAAATCACCAGAGATATTCCTAATGTCGGTGATGACGCACTCAAGGATTTGGACGAGGAAGGTATCATCAGAATAGGTGCTGAGGTAAATTCATCGGATATTTTGGTAGGTAAGGTTACACCTAAGGGCGAAACCGAGCTTACGGCAGAAGAAAGACTTCTTCGTGCAATCTTCGGTGAAAAGGCAAGAGAGGTAAGAGATACCTCGCTCAGAGTACCTCACGGAGAAACCGGTATCGTTGTGGACGTTAAGGTTTTCTGCAGAGAAAACGGAGATGAACTTCCGCCGGGAGTAAACAAGCTCGTAAGATGCTATATTGCAACCAAGAGAAAGATAAATGTCGGCGATAAGATGGCAGGCCGCCACGGAAACAAGGGTGTTATTTCACGTATTTTGCCGGAAGAGGATATGCCGTTCATGGAAAACGGACAGTCGCTTCAGGTAATGCTTAACCCGCTGGGCGTTCCTTCCCGAATGAATGTCGGACAGGTGCTTGAAGTCCACCTCGGACTTGCGGCAAAGAAGAAAGGCTGGTATATCGCTACGCCTGTATTCGACGGTGCAAACGAAAAGGATATCATAGAGCTTCTTGACGAATGCGGATACCCTAAGACAGGTAAGCTTAAGCTCAGAGACGGCAGAACAGGCGAATATTTCGACAATCCTGTAACCGTTGGCTATATGTACATGCTCAAGCTCCACCATCTGGTTGACGATAAAATTCACGCAAGAAGTACAGGACCGTACTCGCTGGTAACTCAGCAGCCGCTCGGCGGTAAAGCTCAGTTCGGCGGACAGCGTTTCGGAGAAATGGAAGTATGGGCACTCGAAGCATACGGTGCAGCATATACACTCCAGGAAATCCTGACGGTAAAATCCGACGATATCGTTGGTCGTGTTAAGACCTATGAAGCCATCGTCAAGGGCGAGAACATTCCTAAGCCGGGTATTCCTGAGTCCTTCAAGGTTCTCATTAAGGAAATGCAGGCATTGGGACTTGACATCAAGGTTTTATCAGAAAACAACGAAGAAATTGAAATCAAGGAATCTTCAGAATACGACGACGATCCTCGCAATTTAGAAGCTATCATGGACATCGAAACAGAGCTTGAAAGCGAAGAACAGATGTTAAACAGCGGTTTCAGCGAGGAAAAAGCCGAAGAGGACGAATTTGATATGAATTTCAGCGAACCGGACGACTTTGAAGATGACTTCAGAGACGAGTAATTGTGTAATGAAGAAAGGGGGAGGGACTCCTTGAATAATAATGTAAACAACGATTATGAATTAAATAATTTCGAGTCTATACAGATCAATCTGGCATCTCCGGAGAAAATTCTCGAATGGTCACACGGCGAGGTTACCAAGCCTGAAACGATAAATTACAGAACACTTAAGCCTGAAAGAGACGGCTTGTTCTGCGAAAAGATTTTCGGACCTATGAAGGACTGGGAATGTCACTGCGGTAAGTATAAAAGAATAAGATATAAGGGTATCGTCTGCGACCGATGCGGCGTAGAGGTTACCAAGGCAAAGGTAAGAAGAGAGAGAATGGGTCACATTAAGCTTGCGGCTCCTGTTTCTCACATCTGGTATTTCAAGGGAATTCCGTCAAGAATGGGACTTTGCCTTGACATTACACCGAGAAACCTCGAAAAGGTTCTCTACTTTGCGGCATATATTGTAACGGATCCGGGAGATACGGGTCTTGGATATAAGGAAATTCTGACAGAGCAGCAGTACAAAGAGGCTAAAGAGCAGTACGGCAGCAGATTTACTGCGGGCATGGGTGCAGAGGCGGTAAAAAAGCTTCTCGAAGATATCGACTTAGAGGCATTATCCGCAGAGCTGCGTAAAACGCTCAAGGACGCTGCCGGTCAGAAAAAGGTAAGAATCGTAAGAAGACTGGAAGTAATAGAGGCACTCAGACTTTCCGGAAACAGACCGGAGTGGATGGTAATGGACGTTATTCCGGTAATTCCGCCGGATATCAGACCTATGGTTCAGCTCGACGGCGGCAGATTTGCAACCTCTGACCTGAACGATCTTTACAGACGAGTTATCAACAGAAACAATAGACTTAACAGACTTCTTGAACTCGGTGCTCCTGACATCATCGTCAGAAACGAAAAGAGAATGCTCCAGGAAGCTGTCGATTCACTGATAGATAACGGCAGACGCGGCAGAGCCGTAACAGGACCGGGCTCCAGACCGCTTAAGTCTTTGTCCGACATGCTCAAGGGTAAGCAGGGAAGATTCAGACAGAACCTGCTCGGCAAGCGTGTTGACTATTCGGGCCGTTCCGTTATCGTAGTAGGACCTGAGCTTAAGTTCTACCAGTGCGGACTTCCTAAGAAGATGGCACTTGAGCTTTTCAAGCCTTTCATTATGAAAGAGCTGGTAGAGCAGGGCTATGCACATAACATCAAGAGTGCCAAGAGAATGGTTGAAAAGGTAAGACCTGAGGTTTGGGACGTACTTGAAGGCGTTATCAAGGAACATCCGGTTATGCTTAACCGTGCACCGACACTGCACAGACTCGGTATACAGGCATTCGAGCCGGTACTGGTAGAGGGTAAGGCTATCAAGCTCCACCCGCTGGTATGTACTGCGTTCAACGCCGACTTCGACGGTGACCAGATGGCGGTTCACCTGCCGCTTTCGGTAGAAGCACAGGCAGAGGCAAGATTCCTGATGCTTTCCGTAAATAACATCTTGGCTCCTAAGGACGGTTCGCCTATCACCACTCCTACTCAGGATATGATTTTGGGCAGCTACTATCTGACTCATCCGGGCGTCGAGGAAAGAAACACCTATGCCGAAAAGGGTGACGGCAAGGTATTCACAGACCTTGACGAAATGCTCATGGCATATCAGAACGGCGTAGTGGGAATCCATGCCAAGGTTAAGGTAAGAATGTTCCTCGACGGAGATACGACAGGCAAGCTCGTAGAGTCCACGGTCGGCAGATTTATCTTTAACCAGGGAATCCCGCAGGATTTAGGCTTTGTTGACAGAGAGGAAGACCCGTATTCACTTGAGGTTGATTTCCTCTGTGACAAGAAGAAATTAGGTGCTATAATTGACAAATGCTACAGAACCCACGGCAACACGGGAACTGTAATCATGCTCGACTACATCAAGTCAATGGGCTATAAATATTCGACCAAGGCTGCTGTTACGATAAGCGTAAGCGACATGGAAATTCCTGCTGAAAAGGAAACTATCATCGCTGCTGCCGAGGCAGAGGTCGAAAGATACGAAAAAGCATTCAGAATGGGTCTTATGTCCGCACAGGAAAGATATGAGGCTATCATTAAGATTTGGTCGAAGGCAACGGACGATGTCGCGGACGCACTGATGGATTCGCTCGGAACATTAAACAACCTGTTCATCATGGCGAACTCCGGAGCCCGTGGTTCCAAGAACCAGATCAAGCAGGTCGGCGGTATGCGTGGACTGATGGCTAACGCAACCGGTAAGACCGTAGAAATTCCTATCAAATCAAACTTCCGTGAAGGACTTTCCATATTGGAATACTTCATTTCATCCAACGGTGCCCGTAAGGGTCTGGCAGATACGGCACTTCGTACAGCCGACTCGGGTTACTTGACAAGAAGACTTGTCGATGTTTCGCATAATGTAATCGTAAGAGAATACGACTGCGGAACAGACGAGGGCGTAGAGGTAAGAGCATTCACAGACGGTAAGGAAGTAATCGAACCGCTTAAGCAGAGAATTATCGGAAGAACTGCGTTTATCGACATTACCGACCCTGAAACAGGCGAGGTTATCGTAGAGCAGAACGAAGAAATCATGGAAGATGCGGCAGAGAGAATAGAGGCAAGCGGAATCGAAAGCGTTGCTATTCGTGCCGTAATGACCTGCCATGCGAGAACCGGTGTCTGTGCTAAGTGCTACGGCAGAAACCTTGCTACAGGTGAAGAGGTTAATATCGGTGAGGCTGTCGGAATTACGGCGGCACAGTCCATCGGTGAACCGGGTACTCAGCTTACAATGAGAACCTTCCATACGGGCGGTGTAGCCGGCGGCGACATCACTCAGGGTCTTCCGAGAGTCGAGGAGCTTTTCGAAGCTCGTAAGCCAAAGGGTCTTGCGGAAATCTGCGAGGCTGACGGTACGGTTGTTTCGATCGAGGCAAGAAAGGACAACAAGACCGAGGTTCGTGTACGCGGAGAAGAAGAGGACAGAACCTATGTTATCCCGTACGGTGCGAGAATCAATGTCAAGGAAGGCGATCAGGTATTCGCAGGCGGACAGATTACCCGTGGACCTCTGAACCCACATGACATTTTAAGATTAAACGGCGTTGAGGGCGTATATCAGTACCTGCTCAAGGAGGTACAGCGTGTATACAGACAGCAGGGTGTAGATATCAACGATAAGCACGTCGAAGTTATCGTAAGCCAGATGCTTTCCAAGTATAAGATCGAAGATGCCGGAGATACGGATCTGCTTCCGGGTGCTCTGTACGGCAAGTTTGAGGTCGAAGAGGCTAACGAAAAGGCAATAAGCGAGGGCGGACAGCCATGCGAGGCTAAGAGAACGCTGCTTGGTATCACCAAGGCATCACTCGCAACGAATTCCTTCCTGTCGGCAGCATCGTTCCAGGAAACTACCAAGGTTCTGACCGACGCTGCAATCAAGGGTAAGAACGACAAGCTGGTCGGCCTGAAAGAAAACGTAATCATCGGTAAGCTTATTCCTGCGGGAACAGGCATGAAGAGATACAAGAATATAAATCTTGATTACGGTGTAAATGCCGAAATCATGGAAGACTTCGAAAGACGTCAGAGAGAGGCTGAGGAAGCTGCAAGAGCCGCAGAATTACAGGCACAGGCTGCTGCCGCTTCTCTGAACATGGACGAAGATATAGATGAGCTCTTCGAAGAACCGATAATTGAAACACCTGATATGTCGGGCGTAGCGGATATTGTCGAATTAGATTAAAAAGCGACGACATCTACCCTTGACATTGGCTATCTGTTTGTGATAGAATATATGTTGGCTTTGAGCGATTTGACCTAAAATCATGGCATTTTAGGTCATTTCCGCTTGAAAATAAGCGATTTTCAGAAGAAAGGAGAACAAGAATGCCTACTATTAACCAATTAGTACGCGAAGGCAGAACAAGTGCTGTTAAGAAGTCCACAGCTCCTGCTCTTAATAAGGGAATGAACTCATTAAAGAGAACAGCTACTGACACTCATTCACCACAGAAGAGAGGCGTTTGCACTTCTGTAAAGACAGTAACACCTAAAAAGCCTAACTCAGCGTTAAGAAAAGTTGCCAGAGTTCGTCTTACTAACGGTATCGAAGTAACAGCTTACATCCCGGGTATCGGTCACAACCTTCAGGAACACAGTGTTGTACTGATCAGAGGCGGAAGAGTTAAAGACCTTCCGGGCGTAAGATATCACATCGTTAGAGGAACTCTTGATACAGCCGGAGTAAACAACAGACTTCAGGCTCGTTCAAAATACGGTGCTAAGAGACCTAAGAAAAAATAATTAAACCAAAACGAAAAACGGTAGAGCATTCTTATTATTCTATATAGAAGAAATAAGCGCTCACGGTCATCGTAAGATGTATCGAGTACCCCGTTAGCAAGACTGAACGGTTTTTAATTGCAGCCGCTCAGAGTAATCCTTGTGTGCATACAGGTCTTGTGCATGGCATAAGGGTGAAGAAGATGTGCAATTTTATAAGTTAAATTATTGTGCAGGTCATTTCGTACTAGATAAGACAGACTCGAAATGATCAGGCGAGGAGGGAAGAGAAGTGCCAAGAAAAGGTAACGTACCAAAGAGAGAAGTACTTCCGGATCCTGTTTACGGAAGCGTGGTTGTTGCTAAGTTAATTAACAGCATCATGCTTGACGGTAAAAAGGGAACTGCTCAGGCAATCGTTTACGGTGCATTTGACCAGATCAAAGCACAGACAGGCGAAGAGCCGCTGGAAGTATTCGAAAAGGCAATGAACAATATCATGCCTGTTTTAGAAGTAAAAGCAAAAAGAATCGGTGGTGCAAACTACCAGGTTCCGGTAGAAGTAAGACCGGAAAGAAGACAGACTTTAGGTCTCAGATGGCTCACTAAGTACACAAGAGCAAGAGGCGAAAGAACAATGTCCGAAAGACTTGCAAAGGAACTTATGGACGCAGCTAATAACACAGGTGCATCTGTTAAGAAGAAAGAAGATACCCACAAGATGGCAGAAGCTAATAAGGCTTTCGCACACTTCAGATGGTAATCGCAATGCAGGTTTTGAAAAAAATATTTGTTAGAAAAGCAGAAGGGAGGATATAAGTATGCCAAGAAGTTTTCCTTTGGAAAAGACAAGAAATATTGGTATCATGGCACACATTGATGCCGGCAAGACCACTACGACCGAAAGAATCTTGTTCTATACGGGTAAAACACATAAGTTAGGCGAAACTCACGAGGGTGCGGCTACTATGGACTGGATGGAGCAGGAACAGGAACGTGGTATCACTATAACCTCTGCTGCTACTACAGCACAATGGAAGAATCACAGAATTAACATAATCGATACTCCGGGACACGTAGACTTTACTGTAGAAGTTGAAAGATCTCTTAGAGTTCTGGATGGTGCAGTAACAGTACTTTGCGCTAAGGGTGGTGTTGAACCTCAGTCTGAAACAGTTTGGAGACAAGCTGAGAAGTACGGCGTACCAAGAATGATCTTTGTTAATAAGATGGACATTATGGGTGCAGATTTCTTTAGAGTTGTCCAGATGGTAAGAGACAGACTCAAGGCGAATGCGGTACCTGTCCAGCTGCCAATCGGTGCTGAAGATAGTTTCGTTGGAATTATCGATTTAGTAGAGATGAAAGCAGAGATTTACAAGGACGAGTTAGGTAAGGATTTCGAAATCACGGATATCCCTGCCGAAATGTCCGAACTCGCTCATGAATGGAGAGAAAAGCTCATCGAATCCGTTGCTGAAACAGATGAAGAGCTTATGATGAAGTTCCTTGAGGGAGAAGAATTCACTGTAAAAGAAATCAAAACCGTAATCAGAAAAGAGACTATCGGAGGCCGCATGGTTCCGATGTTCTGCGGATCTGCTTACAGAAATAAGGGCGTGCAGATGATGCTCGACGGAGTTGTAGACTATATGCCGTCACCTCTGGATATTCCGCCTATCAAGGGTGTAGACCCTGCGACAGAGCAGGAAGTTGAAAGAGTTGCAGACGACAACGGTCCGTTCTCCGCATTGGCATTCAAGATTATGGCTGACCCGTTCGTAGGAAAGCTTGCTTTCTTCAGAGTTTACTCCGGAAAGCTGCAGACAGGCTCCTATGTATATAACTCAACAAAGGGTAAGAAAGAAAGAATCGGTCGTATTTTGCAGATGCACGCAAACCACCGTCAGGAAATCGAAGAAGTTTACTCCGGCGATATCGCTGCTGCAGTAGGTCTTAAGATCACTACAACAGGTGATACGCTTTGTGACGAAAAGTCCGAAGTTATCCTGGAGTCCATGAACTTCCCTGATCCGGTAATCGAAATCGCTATCGAACCTAAGACCAAGGCAGGTCAGGAAAAGATGGGTATTGCTCTCGCTAAGTTAGCGGAAGAAGACCCTACTTTCAAGACCTACACAAACGCTGACACAGGTCAGACTATTATCGCAGGTATGGGTGAGCTCCACCTCGAAATCATCGTTGACAGACTTCTTCGTGAATTCAAGGTTGAGGCAAATGTCGGCAAGCCGCAGGTTTCCTACAAAGAAACTCTTACAGGCAATGCAGATGTCGATCACAAATATGCTAAGCAGTCCGGCGGTCGCGGTCAGTACGGTCATGTTAAGATCAGAGTATATCCGAGAGAAGCAGGCTCCGGCTTTGAGTTCAAGAACTCAATCGTCGGCGGTGCTATTCCTAAGGAATATATTCCTAAGATCGAAGAAGGTATCGTAGAAGCTATGGAAAACGGTCCTATCGCAGGTTACCAGGTAGTCGATGTAGGCGTTGAATTATACGACGGTTCCTACCACGAAGTCGACTCCTCGGAAATGGCGTTCAAGATCGCTGCATCTATGGCATTCAGAGAAGCTGCAAAGAAAGCAAATCCTGTTCTGCTTGAACCTATCATGAAGGTTGAAGTAACAGTGCCTGAAAACTACATGGGAGATGTTATCGGTGATATCTCTTCCAGAAGAGGCAGAATCGAAGGCTCCGACATCAACATGGGTGCCGTTGCTATCAGAGGATTCGTTCCGCTGTCCGAAATGTTCGGATATGCAACAGACCTCAGATCCAAGACACAGGGTCGCGGTGTGTATGTAATGCAGATGGATCACTTCGAAAAGCTTCCTGACAGCTTACTCGATAAAATCAACAAATAACAACCATTGTAAATAATTGATTAACCTTAATTTAGGAGGAAATTAAAATGGCAAAACAGAAATTCGAAAGAACGAAACCGCATATTAACATCGGTAC
>CAZLTX010000040.1:1630-8602 GCA_964562555.1 uncultured Oscillospiraceae bacterium | reverse complement strand
CTCCGAATAAAGTCCATAAACTTTCTTACCGTTTACGTTCTTATATGCTCTTACTCTGAATTGATAGCTATCCTCTTTAGCATTTAATGCCCAATGAGCCTCTGTTCCAAGGGTTATATACTTTACATTGTATTTTGATATATTTGCATCTTCGTCCCATTCATCGGGATAGAACTTGTCCCACTCTCCGTTTTGGTACTGATCTATGTAGTAGGTACTCCACTTTCCTGTCGATGCAGGCTTTACTTGGATTTGATAGCCTGTAGCACCGCTTACCTTATTCCAGTCGAGGTTGAAGTAATCCAGTACGGATGTATAGTTTACCTCTACGCTTTTCACCTTATTCGGTCTTGCATATGCACTACGGACTGCGGAATACTTCGAGTATGTAGTTTTACCGCCGCTTACCTTATATGCTCTGATTTTATAGTAGTATGTCTTTCCCGTTGTTCTTCCTGTGTTCGTATATGTTGTGGTATCCGAGCCTTTGACAGTCTTTATCAGCTTATATTTTCCACTCTTACTCGTTGCTCTGTACACTTTATATCCGCTCGCACCCTCTGTCTTGTCCCAAATGAGCTTAATCTTGCTGTGCGAGCTCGAACTCGCTTTAAGAGCAGGCTTCACATTATTGACATTTACGGCAAATGCAAAATCACCGCTGCAAATCACAAGACACACCGCAAGCAGCATGCTCAATACTTTCTTCATCATCTTTCACTTCCTAACCTTCCCACGAAAAAAGACTGCCGCACAATTGACGCTTCATCAATTGCTTGACAGTCTTAAGTCATTAAAATCTTAATTTTCACACCGACAGCTGCGTGATTTTTGCCGCCGTTGTATTTTCACCTTACTCTGTTTTCATCGTTTTTCTCTGCACGAACTTGATAGTTTCAACGATTGGAATTACAAGGAATGCAAGACCTATTGCAATCGCATATTCCATAAAGCTGATATGTTCAAACTCAAATGCAGCAGCAAGGAACGGTACATAGATAACAAGCGTTGTCGCTGCAAGGCTTGCGATCGACGACCAAATCAAAGCTGTGTTCATATATTTCAGGCTGAACAGGCTTCCACGCTGTGAACGCATATTGAAGCTGTGGAAAATTTCTGCCATCGATAAAGTCAGGAACGCCATCGTGGTTCCGTCCGGGCTGGTTGTAATTTCCCATACGCCCGCTTCGATGTAATGTCCTATGAAGTATGCAGCCAAGGTCAGTACCGTAAGTACTACGCCTTGATACATCATGTCCACACCCAAGCCGCCTGCGAAAACACCGTCCGATGTCTTTCTCGGTTTACGATCCATTATATCGCTTTCAGAACGTTCCATTCCGAGTGCCAGTGCCGGGAACGCATCGGTAATAAGGTTGATCCACAGCAGATGTACCGGCTGCAGGATAACGAAACCAAGCATGGTTGCTGCGAAAATACTGAGAACCTCACTCATGTTGGAAGCCAGCAGGAACTGAATTGCCTTTCTGATATTATCGTAAATTCTTCTGCCCTCTTCAACCGCACCTACAATAGTAGCGAAGTTATCGTCTGCCAGAACCATATCCGCAACATTCTTTGTTACATCGGTTCCCGTGATACCCATTCCTACGCCGATGTCTGCGGACTTAATGCTCGGTGCGTCGTTTACGCCGTCACCGGTCATAGCTGTTACATAGCCTTTTTTACGCCACATGTTTACGATACGAACCTTGTGCTCAGGCTGTACACGTGCATATACGCTGATGTGAGAAATCTCACGCTCGAATTCCTCGTCATTCATATCATTGAGCATAGCACCTGTGATTGCATATCTTCCGTCGCCGAGAATTCCAAGCTCACGACCGATTGCAGATGCCGTATCAATATGGTCACCTGTTATCATAACAGGACGGATACCTGCACGGTTACACTCGGTGATTGCGTCCTTAACCTCAGGTCTTACCGGGTCGATCATGCCCTCAAGTCCTATGAAACAAAGATCATGTTCAACGCCTGCAGGTGTCAAATCCTGCGGCATTTCCTTATGAACAGCGGTTGCCGCCATGAGTACACGAAGAGCCTTGTCTGCCATTGCCTTGTTAGCCTTTGCAATCTCAGCCTTATCCTCTTCGGTAATAGCTCTCATGCCTTTTTCCGTCATAATCATCGTACATTTTTTAAGCACTTCGTCAGGGGCACCCTTTGTGTATTGGATAATGTTGCCCTCTGCCTTGTTTTCGTGCAGAGTAGTCATCATCTTACGGCCGCTGTCGAACGGAACCTCGCCGATTCTCGGCAGCTTTTCTTCAAGCTCGGATTTTTTCAGTCCGATGCTCTGAGCATAATTAACGAGTGCACATTCCGTAGGTTCACCTATTGCAGTGTCGGAGCCGTCCTCAATCTTTGCGTCGCAGCAAAGTGCCATTGCCCTTGCCAAAAGACTTCTGTCCGATTCACCGCAGAAATACTCTACAACAGTCATCTTGTTCTGAGTCAGAGTACCTGTCTTGTCTGAGCAGATAATCTGAGCACAGCCTAAGGTTTCAACTGCCGTCAGCTTTCTGATGATGGCGTTTCTCTTACTCATATTTGTAACGCCTATTGAAAGCACGATGGTAACAACTGCTGCCAAGCCCTCAGGTATTGCCGCTACAGCAAGGCTTACCGCAATCATGAAGGTGCTCAGAAGTACGCTTCCGTCTATAGCATCAGCTCTGAGAAGGCTGACTGCAAAGATTACAGCACAGATTACAAGTACCAAAACTGTCAAGAATTTGCTGAGCTGTGCAAGCTTAATCTGAAGCGGAGTTTTTCCTTCCTTAGCCTGAGCAAGTGCGTCGGCAATCTTACCCATTTCCGTTTCCATGCCTGTAGCACATACAACTGCCTTACCGCGTCCGTAAACCACGGTGCTGCCCATGTAAATCATGTTCTTTCTGTCGCCGAGCGGAATATCTTTAGCCTCGCCAAGCTCCAGTGTGTCCGCATGCTTGCTCACCGGAACGCTTTCGCCTGTAAGAGCCGCTTCTTCGATTTTCATGCTGGCACTTTCTATAATTCTGCCGTCTGCCGGAACAGCATCGCCTGCCTCAAGCAAAACGATATCTCCGACAACCAAATCCTCACTCTTGACATGACATGTATGCCCGTCTCTGAGAACCTTGCTCGTTGCAGCAGACATTTCCTGCAATGCTTCAATGGCCTTCTCTGCTTTGCTCTCTTGATACATTCCGAGGAATGCGTTAATCAGAACCACGGCCATTATGATAATTACATCCGCAAAGTTTTCTCCCGCATAAAATGATGTTACGCCCGAAACCGCCGCCGCTGCAATCAAAACGATAATCATCGGGTCTGCAATCTGAGCTAAAAAGCGTTTGAAGAAAGAGTCCTTTTCCGCCTCTGCCAGTTTGTTCTTGCCGTTCTCCGCAAGACGCTTCTCCGCCTCGGCTGCTGAAAGTCCGTTCTCCGTCGAACTGACCTCAGTCAAGGTTTCCTCAAGATTTTTTAAGTAATACTGCATTTTGCCTCCTTTTCGGTAGTAAGTCAATAAAAAAAGACTTCCACCATATATTTTAGTATATACGGTAAAAGTCTTACTATTTAAGATATAAGCGAATCGAAGCTCTTAAAAAAGAGTCGTTTTCGATTGGGATGTCGCAAATACCACGCACATATACGCCAGTTACTCCCTTTTACGGATATCCATTTTACTACACAAGCTGTCTTTTGTCAACGAATTTTTATATATTTTGAATTAAGAACATGTTAAATTCTGTCTGAAACTTAAGCAGCATTCCCATCAGCATCAGTATTCCCATCGTTATTATCAGGTTCTTCATCGCTGTCCTCTTCAATCTCTTCCTCTATCTGAATGATGCCTTCAGATACATGCACGGTCATATTGTCCTCTTCTGCGATACCGAGGAAATCCGCCGCACCGACCAAGCCCCGAACAGGCATCTGTACACTATATTCGAAATATCTCCTAAAAATGTCTCCGTCCTCTGAGCTGTCGCCGCTTTCCGCACCGCCCGCCGTGCTTTCGCTTATCGAAACTCTGATTTCCTCCGCTCCGCAGTCCAAGGCTGCTGCGGTCTTTTCCTTGAGCCTTCTCAGCTTTTCGTCATCTATGCCTCCGCTTTCCTCCGCTGTAAGTCTAAACTCCTTTACTGCATGCTCCGCTGCCGCAAGCCTGGTATATATGCTTTGATTGGTCACAAATTGCAGCAGGAAAATCATCAGAATAATAATCGATGCAATCGTAGTAATAAAATCCTTCATTTATATGCCTCCACGGTTTGCCTCATGACCTCGGCACTCACGGAGCGTAAGCTGCCCGCTTGATCTCCGACCATCAGATTGAAAATTATGCAGCCCAAAATAACAGTACCTATAAGTATCACAAGCTGTTTCATAAGCTGCCTCCGCCGCCTGCTGCTTTTTGAAAATCGATGGTATCCATGATGGCAGTCGTGCCCTCCTCCATTATATCCTCCGCAGCGGTTTTAAGAGAATTCTCATCTCCCAAAATAAGGGTGTTGACTATCAGTGCACCCAGCAGAATCGTTCCTATTATAATAATCAAATTTTTCATTGCACTTCTCCTCCCCATATAATCAAGTCTTTTTTATTGAAATTCCAAGGTTTTTACGCCTCCGTTCATTCAAAAATCAAAATATAGTCGTAAGCATGTTGAGCGTATCCATAAACACTGCCACCACAGCAAAGTTTATAAGCAGTGCGAACACGCTTGCTGCCGACCACAGCGTCGTTATCAGGCTGTTTCTCTGTGCGGTTTTGATTGCCTGCGTCATGCGTCTTTCTGCCATCATATTCTGAAAGACCTCCATCTGCTCTGTAAGCTGTTCGGGATTTATCTTGTCAATCTTATACAGGATTGCCGCAAAATTTTTCCCGGCCTTTGTTCCTATGGCAGAGGCAAAAAACTCAAATGCCTCATCATCTCTTCCCTGCCGGTACAGAAAAAGCATTTCTCTGTAAACAGGCTTGAGCTTAAGCGAATTTTCCATCAGCATTTCATATATGAATTCTCCCGAAAACGGGTGTGAGCCGCTCGCAGCCGCAAGATTTTTCAGCGTCAGACAGCTGTCATAAAGCTCAAGCTCCAGCTTTTCCTTTTTCATCATCCGCCCTCCTATATATCAAGCTTTCCTTTTGAAATGTATATATATATCAGTATCCCCGATATATAAAGCAGTGCCGATATTACCAGCCATGTCAAGCCCGCTGCGGTTCTGAACTGATATAAAATATACTTCTTCCATGTAAGATTGAAGAAAAACATGCCGCCCGCAATCGTCATTACATAGCATATTGGAGCCAGATATTTCAGCATAAGCTTGGATTCATTGTTCTCACGCTTGAGATACTCATCTGCTTTTCGTGCCATGACGAGTGCCTCCGACAGGTCATGCAGTGCATTCGTCGCCTGCATCCCTCCCGTCAACGCAAAATACATATTTACCGCCAGAATATTCGCCCATGATGTATTTATCGAAAGTCTGAATTCGTCCAAGAGCCGCCTTATATCATCTGCACTTCCCGCAGAGGGAATACCCTTTGCCAAATTCATAAGCAGCCGCTTACAGTTAGGTGCTTCCTCTATCTCTGCGGCACTGACCTCAATCGCTCTCTGCATGTTGAAGAACTGTATCTTGTAGTTTTCCAAAAGCTCCGTAACCAGTATCTCGCCCTCTCTTGAGCTTTCCACACGCATTACCTGCAGTCTGAGTCTAAGCAGTGCATACGGAAGCCCCGCCGAAAAGAACGCAGCGAGCAAAGTAAGCGAATCAGCCACCCTGCCGTTCAGTACAAGCAGCGACACAGCTCCAAGTAAAGCCGACAACGCAAAGAAGCCTCTTACCCATGCACTGCCGCTTTTGTTCAGACTTATGCGAATTAAAATTTTTATGTGCTCATACAGCTTCAGCGATAGCTGCTCGGCGGCTCCGCCCGTCCATTCACTCAGCCATTGCCATGAAAACAGCAACGCACCCACGGCCGCAGCACTGAAAATCAGAATTTCAATCATAGCTCCTCAGCCTCTCTTATCTCAGCCTCGCCTCTTATTGTCGGGTGATAATACCTAGGATAAATTACATTTTTCCCTGCCATCGGATATCTTTCCGAAAGCGTTTTCAACTCAGTTCTCATAATTTCCGCCTCCCTGCTGCTCCGTGTCAGCTTATCCTCCTTGTCGCTTCCCACGTGAAAATTCCATGACCAGCGACCTTGCTCAGCTTGGTATGTACATATTTTATGTATACTAACGCAGTCGCTCTCTGCATCATAGCACAGCTCCGATATTGATTTCAGCCTTTTCTCGGCTCGATTGTCCTTCACCTGGCAAAATTCAAACACATAGTCAAAGCTCCTGAAAACCTGCGAAATCAAGCCCTGCTCATCACCGCCGTAAGCATCTCTGATTTTTGATGCCATCTTATACGGGAGATTCGTGACATCGCCCGTGTGCACGGTTGCCTTGCACCTGCCCTCACCGATTGATGCCAGCTCCATCGACAGCCTGTAACTCTGTGCATCTCGCATTTCCTCCAAAATGACATAATCGTTATCACCTCTGAGCAGTGATTTTGTAATGCTCTCAAGCTCGTTTCCGTCTGCAACCAGCTGCATAATCGGTGCCTGCGGCATGATTCTCTCCCACGGCGTTTCGGGGTCGGTCGAAATTGCCAGTCCCTCAAGCTCGGGACTTTCATAGCTCTGCCAGGTCTGTAAGAAAGTTGTCTTGCCGCTCCTTACCGTCCCCGCGAATAAAACATTAAATCCGATTTTGACCATGGTTTCGAAAAGCTTTACTGCATCGCAGGGTATCGTTCCGAGCTCTGCCATCATAGGAAAGCTCAGCTCCTTCAAAAGATATTTTCTGAAAACCATTATCTCCTGATCCGGCTTGCTTCTTTCTCCCGCATATATTGTCACACGTATTCCGTTGCTCAGGTAAAGCTC
>CAZLTX010000040.1:0-1530 GCA_964562555.1 uncultured Oscillospiraceae bacterium | reverse complement strand
TGCTTATAGAAGTCCATTTCCTTCTCATAGCCCAAAATAGCTGCTTTTTCTCGCTCAAGTCGCTCCTGTTTCTCTAAATCGTCGAACAGCCTCCACTCCTGCTCCATACATATCCGCACCCGTTCACAGAGCTCTTCAAAACTGAGATTTTTATACTCTGCAATTTGGACTTCGGCCGATTTGCTTTGATTTTCACTTTTTCGTTCTCGCATCAGCACCGCCTCCTATGAATACAGCACGACAAACTTGTTTCCCTTTTCGGCGAGATTTCCAAGGAGCTTTGCCTGCTTCTCATCTACAATCACTTCTATCAAACTTACAGGTGCCGTTCCGACTAGTCTTGCCTCGTCCTGTGAGCGAACCTCTTGGTTACTTCCGTCTCTGGCATATGCGACCACCGCCTCCGTCACTATCGTTCCCTTGCAGTAAAAGTATGCATTATCGCCTCTCCTGAGCGTCTGCGGGTAGGATTTCAGCCAGTCGTTCGGTATCGACAGCACATATTTTCCGCTGTCGCCGCCTACATTGAATCTGCTTTCCTCGAAATATGCCTTATATAGGGATTCTCCCTCCGGTATAAGCTGGCGGCTTTCCATTCCGATTATACTGTCCGCCTCCTCCGGTCTGAGTGCGGCTTTTGGGACAGTCTCGATTTTTTTAACCGTCAGCATTTCGGCACTAATTACCGTGTTCGGTGAAACTTCGCTTTTCACTGTCAGGATTTCCTCGTATCCCAGATTTTTTCGTCCCCAGAATTCCCAAAAGCCCAAAGCAAGAAGTGCAGTGCCGATTAAAATGAGTCCAATCACCCTCTTTTTCATTCGACCTCCTCCTTTTCATTCTAATAATTCACAGTAATATAATACCACTATTGTTTGTAACTTTCAGCACATTTTTGAATTTTTTAATATATTTGTAAGTTCTTTGCCACATTATAGACAAGCACCTGCTGCCACTTCTTCCATGTGTTGATATGTGCCTCGTCGCCGAAGTCCTCATTTTCAACGTCCTTTCTCCACAAGCCTTCTCTGTATTTTTCGGGAATTTCGTCGAAAGCCGTCTCTATTGCCAAAATTCTCGATGATAATTGTGCTATTTTTATTGCTCTGTTTGCCGTCGAATCACAAACTCTACCTGTACCGTAAGAAAAATTCGACACGCTCATGCTTCCCGAAATAATCAAATCTCTTTCCTCCATCAGTTTTTCAAGCTCTGCCTTCATTCTGAGCAAATCCCTCAACGCCCAGTATGCCTGTCGGTACACAGGCTCAGGCATCAGATAGCTTTTCATTTTCTTTTGTTGATAGTCCTTCATCACGCCACCTCCGTTTTTTGCGATACATTCTCTACCAATATAATACAGTAACACGAGGCGGTATTTTGTCTTATGTTGTAACAATTTGTCACTTTTATAGCTTTTTACTAACGGTTTACAATTACTTTCGAAAAAAAATTCCCGTCTGACGGAATTTATCGCACCGTCTGACGGGAAAGCTTTACTACATATTATATATCTTGTTGTTTTTGTTT
>CAZLTX010000039.1:0-8650 GCA_964562555.1 uncultured Oscillospiraceae bacterium | reverse complement strand
GCAATCGGCACGAGGAACCGCAGCGTACTGCCGCTTTCGCGGCAGTGCAGCATCACGGGTGATGCTGCGGCACCGCCTGCCCACGATGCTCCGCAGGCGGTGCCACGCTGCACCTGCCCACAGCTCTCCTGTTCTGCGCCGGCTCCGAAGTTTTCCGCTTCACCGCTGCTTGCTGCCTCCGTATTCGCATCTCGGCCGGCATCTTCCGTGCCTTGACCGCCGCAAGCTGCCTTGTCCGCCCCGACTATGCCGCCGTAAACCGTCACCGTGTCGCCCTGTCTTTCGCAGCGAACACCCAGAGCCTCAAGGCAGTCCATGGTCGCAAGCATGTCCTGCGACTCAGATACTCCGTGTACCCTACATACACCCTCCGAAAGTCCCGCACATATAAGCAGCCTGTGTGCCATGCTCTTCGACGGCGGAGCCTGAACGGCTCCCGAGGCTCTCCCCTTTTCGATTCTCAGCCTCATAGCTTCGCCTCCGCCTGCTCCCTATCGGCAGCAGCCGCCGTCTCGGCATTCCTGCAATACTGCTCGTACAAAAAGTCCATAGCCTCAAGATATCCGTCAGTTCCGTGTCCCATGACCGTGAAACAGCACGCCTGCCTGATATAGCTTACCTGCCTGAAATCCTCACGCTTTGAAACATCCGATATGTGAACCTCGGCAGTCGGAATTTTAACCGCATTCACCGCATCTAAAATCGCTATGCTCGTGTGCGTATATGCACCCGGATTTATTACTATCGCATCGGTGCCGTCCCAATACGCCTGCTGTATGCGGTCAACCAAGGCACCCTCGTGATTTGACTGATACAGCTCGCATTCAGCGTCCGCATAGCCCTCGCAGTGCTTATTGATTTTATCGACCAGCATATCGTAGGTTTCGTTTCCGTATTTATCCGGCTCACGAATCCCAAGCATATTGAGATTCGGCCCGTTAATAACCAAAATCTTCATTTTATTCTCCGTAATTTTTACATATTTTGACAGCTACCTCAGCATGATCTGCTTCCGCTGCAGCTACAGCCTCTTTAAGCCGCAGCCCGCACTTGATACACTCTGAGCACGCATTGTCAGCATATCCGCCGCCGCAAGTGCCGCAGCAGCATCCACAACCACAGCCGCCCTGTGTATCACCGCAGGATCATGTCTGCCCTTGAGGCTCAGCTCCGTGTTCTTCCTCTCAGCGAAGTCTATCGTCTGCTGTGTTTTGAAAATCGACGGTGTCGGCTTTACAGCGGTTCTGAAAACCACAGGCATACCGTTGCTGATGCCGCCGTTGATGCCGCCGTTGTTGTTCGTAAGCGTAACGACCTCTCCGTTTTCATATCTAAACGCATCGTTTGCCTCAGAGCCTTTCATTTCGGCAAAGCGGAAACCCGCACCGAATTCGATTCCCTTGACCGCAGGAACCGAAAACGCTATGTGAGCAAGCATTCCCTCAAGCGTGTCAAACCACGGCTCACCCAAACCCGCAGGAAGTCCTGCGATTGCGGTTTCCAAAATGCCGCCTACACTGTCGCCCTCGCCTGCCGCTTTTTCTATTTCTGCCCGCATAGCCGCAGCAGCAGCAGCGTCCAAAACAGGAAATTTTTCAGCTTTCAAAAACTCAATATCCCGCATAAGCAAGCCCGCCGAGCTTTCCTGCCCCGCAGGACACAAGCCCTCAAAGCTCCTGTCCTTCACACCGTGACAGCTCGCTATATGCGTTCCTATATATATGCCCTTTTCCTCAAGCTCGTGCATCACTATCGCACCCGCCGCAACGAGTGCCGCCGTTATCCTGCCCGAAAAATGGCCGCCGCCCCGATAATCCTGAAAGCCGCCGTACCTGCAATTTGCCGTATAATCCGCATGCGAAGGTCTTGCTATGCTCTTCATCGCCGAATAATCGCTGCTGTGTGTGTCCGCATTTCTTATCAAAAGCGTAAGCGGAGTACCCGTAGCTCGACCCTCGAAAACGCCGCTCAGTATTTCTACCTCGTCAGCCTCCTGCCTCGCAGTCGAAATCTTTCCGTAGGCTCTGCGTTTATCCATCATCGCCTTAATGTATTCTTCGTCTATCAGCGTTCCGGGCGTAAGTCCGTCAAGCACTGCCCCGACAGCAGCACCGTGGCTTTCCCCGAAAATCGTTACAGTCAGTGCATTTCCGAATGTGTTCTTCATCAGAATACCTCCTCGTACAGCCTCTTCAAAGCTTCCTTTGTACAGCTCTCGAAACGGAAGGCTCCCGCCTCATCGGCACGAACCGCCGTCACCGTCTTTTTCTCCGCTTTTTTATCATGCATCGCAGTTTCTATCACAGCCTCCGCAGTCCGAGCCGATACATCAAGCTCCGTCGGCAGCCCTGCCTTTCTCAAAACCGCAGTAAGCCGCTGCCTTAAAGCCTCGCTCGCCATCGGAAGCATTCCCAAAGCCACTGCCTCGCCGTGCAGAAAATCCGTATTGCTCTCAATACCGTGTCCGAGCGTGTGCCCGAAATTAAGTACACGCCTCAAGTCCGCTTCTCTTTCGTCATTCTCCACGACATTTATCTTAATCCTCAGTGCCGCCGCTATCAAGCTTTCGATGTCCAAAGTCCCGTAAATATCCTCGGCAGCCTCAAGCCTTTCGAAAAGCTCCGCATCGAGCGTCACCGCCATCTTGATTATCTCAGCCATGCCGCAGGCAAGCTGCCTGTCGTCCAGCGTTTTCAGCACCTCGGGATCTATCAGCACTCCTTTCGGCTGATAAAACGCCCCGATTATATTCTTCACACCCATGAAGTCTATTGCCGTCTTGCCGCCAACCGAAGAATCCACCTGCGAAAGCAAAGTCGTCGGAATATTATAAAAATCAATACCTCTCATATAGCAGGAGGCCGCAAAACCCGCCATGTCGCCGACCACACCGCCGCCGACCGCTATCACGCAGTCGTGCCTGTTCATATTACTTTCGAGCATAGCCGCACAGATATCCTTGAGAGTATCGAAATTCTTTGACTCCTCGCCCGTCGGAAAGCTGAAAATCACGCTCTCGCTGCACTGAGCTGCCACAAGCTCCGCATATTCGGTCGGCACACCGCTGTCGGTCACAATCAAAGCCTTTCTGCCCTCACGCTTAAGCTCCCAAAGCCTGCCCGCCTCTGCAAGCACGCCTCTTTCTATGACTATATCGTAACTGCCGCCTGCTGCGTTCATCGTCAAAATCATTTTTGTTCCTCCTTGCCGCAGTCGTTCAGATTTTGATACGAGCCAACTATTTTTATCCTGTCACAGCAGTGTTTCATTTCCTCTATGCAGCGAATTCCCTCTTCACCGTAAATATCACCCTCAGCCTCCACATAGAAGTAATACTGCCACAGCAGCTCCTTCATAGGTCTGGAACGCAGAGTACGCATGTTGAAGCCGTGTCTGCCGATGATGCTCAGTGCCTCAGCCAGCGAACCCGCCTCATTTCGTGCCGTGAACAAAAGCGAGAAAAACGGCTTGCCGCCGTGATCGGCTGCCCTGCTGTCCACCCTCGAAAAAACAGCAAACCTCGTCGTATTCGAGCGATCGTCATTGATGCTCCTTGCTATAACCGAAAGTCCCATTCTCTCAGCGGTTTCCGCACTCGCTATAGCCGCCGTACTTCTGTCGTTCTTTTCCTTTACAAAAGCTGCCGCCAAAGCCGTATTAGAATATTCGACCTCCTTAAGTCCGTGCTCCTTGATGAAGCTCGAACACTGAGAAAGTGCCTGTGGGTGAGTTACCACCGTCTTTACGTCGCCGAGCGTTGTTCCCTCCAAGCCGAGCAAATCATGTGTAACCGCCAAATCATACATGCCGTTTACGAACAGTGTTCCGAAAAACATCAGGTCGTTCACCTGATCCACATCGCCGGCAAAGCTGTTTTCCACCGGAAGCACCGCACAGTTGCAGTCACCGTTTTCGACTGCCTCATAAGCCTTCTTGAAGCTTCCGAACGCTACCTTCTCCGATGTCGGAAAAATCTTCGACGCCGCTATATGTGCGAAAGCTCCCTCCGTGCCGCAGTAAGCCACACGAAGTCCGCTCAAAAGTCTGCTCTGATATCTGCGTGAAAGCTCCATCAGATTTTTCTGGAAGCCGAAATAATATGACTGTAACTCGGTATCGCTTATCCGCTGCATACCGTTCTGCAAAACCTGTTCCTCACGCTGTGCATCGTAAATAGGCAAGCTGTTCGCTTTCTTGTATGCCGCAACCTCCGCCGCAAGCTTCATTCTCTGTTCGAAAAGCCTTGCCATCTCCTCGTCCGTCTTGTTTATATCCTGTCTTACCTCCGCAAGACTTCTGATTTTCTCTGCTCTGTTTTCTTCTGCCTTTGCCATTTATCACCCTGTCCGACCGCATAAAAGCGAATCGGATTTCTCCTTTATTCTTTTATTACTGCTATTACTGCCGATTTGCCGTAAAGCTCCGACATTTCGCAGCTGCTGCCGATTTCACAGCCGTCCGCATTTCGCAGCCGCCTCAAATCTTCATCTGAACCTCGTACAGCTTTGCAAACTCACCGCCTGCCGCCAAAAGCTCCTCTTGAGTGCCGCATTCCTCGATTTTGCCGTTTTCGATTACAACGACCCTGTCGGCGTTTCGTATCGTTGCCAGACGATGTGCGATAATCAATGTGGTTCTGCCTACCGCAAGCTCGTCGAATGCCCTTTGGATATGTGCCTCCGTCACGCTGTCAAGTGCCGAGGTCGCCTCGTCCAAAATCAGTATAGGCGGATTTTTGAGGAAAATCCTCGCTATCGAAATTCTCTGCTTCTGTCCTCCCGAAAGCAGTGCTCCTCTCTCGCCCACATAGGTATCGAAGCCGTCCTCCATCTTCATGATGTCATCGTAAATCTCAGCCTTTTTCGCCGCCTCTGCGACCTCCTCAAAGCTTGCCGACGGCTTTCCGTAGCGAATATTTTCGTAAATCGTATCCGCAAACAAAAATACATCCTGCTGAACTATTCCTATATTTCTTCTCAGTGAGCTTTTCGTTATACCCCGAATGTCAATTCCGTCGATACATATGCTGCCCTCCTCCACATCGTAAAACCTCGGAATAAGCTGGCACAGCGTGCTCTTGCCGCCGCCGGAATGCCCGACTATCGCCAAGGTCTGCCCTGCCGGAATATCAAGCGAAACACCGTGCAGCACATCGCTTTCTTTTTTGTAGCCGAAAACCACATCTTCCAACCTTATATTGCCGCTTACATTTTCAAGTACGCTTGCATTTTCCGCCTCCCGTATGCTCGGCTTGATACGCATCACCTCAGCGAAACGCTTCAGTCCCGCCAGCCCGTTTGTAAAAATCTCGGCAAGCGTCGCCAGCTTGCGTACAGGCGTAACGAAGGTCGTTATATATAATGTAAAGGTTATCAAATCTATATAATTCAAGCTTCCTCGCATTATCAGCAAGCCGCCCGCCGTAATGACCGCAATCTGCAAAAAACATATGAAAAACTCCAGCGAAGCGTTGAACCTGCCCATTGCCTTGTAATATCCGGTCTTTGAGCCCTTGTACATCTCATTGGAACGATCGAACCTTTCAAAATCGACCTCCTGATTGTCGAACGCCTTGGAGGTTTTCATGCCCGAAAGCGTCGATTCGATGTCCGCATTTATATCCGCCATCTTCTTTTTCACCAAAATCGACGAATCCATCATGTCTTTCCTGCAAAATATGACGATGAAAATGAAAACAGGCACTATAACAGTAACCACCAGTGCGAGCCTCCACTCTACCGCAAACATGACAGCCAATGCCCCGATTATCGTAATCACCGAAATCAGAAGGTCCTCAGGCCCGTGATGTGCCAGCTCCGTTATCTCAAACAAATCCCCGGTCAGACGGTTCATCAGCTTGCCGGTGCGGTTTTTGTCGAAAAAGTCAAAGTCAAGCTCTTGAAAATGAAGATACAAATCTCTTCTTATATCAGCCTCTACCCGAATACCGAACTGATGTCCCCAGTAGGTGATGATGAAGTTCATGCAGGCCCGAAGCACAAAGGCTGCAGTCACTATCGCCATGATAGTGAAAAAAGTTTGGTAAAGCTTGTCCGGCAGCAGGTCATACATCACATAGCGTGATACCAGCGGGAAAGCCACATCTATCGCCGCCACTATGAACGCACAGCTCATGTCGAGTATAAAAAGCTTTTTGTGAGCCGGAAAATACGATATGAAAATGTGAAAAAGCGATTTGCTGAAATCTTTCTTTTTTTCTTTCATCTTAAAAACCTCATAAGGGCAGCCAAAAACGACTGCCCTCATACGAAATATCGATACTCAAATTTCTAAATATATGCAATAGCCTCGATTTCAATCAAAGCGTTCTTAGGCAACTTTGCCACCTCTACCGCAGAGCGTGACGGGAACTGTCCGCTGAAAAATCCCGCATATACTTCATTCATCTTCGCAAAATCCTCCATGTTGTCCATGAAGCAAGTCGTCTTTATTATCTTGTCAAGTCCGCTGCCTGCAGCTTCGAGAACCGCAGCCAGATTCTTAAAGACCTGAGCCGTCTGCTCTTCGATACCGCCGTCAACGATAGCTCCTGTAGTCGGGTCAATTGGAATCTGACCCGAAGTATAGACTAAATTTCCGATAATGTTTGCCTGTGCATAAGGTCCGATTGCAGCAGGTGCCTTTTCAGTTGCAACTGTCTTTCTCATTTTTCTTCCTCCATAATATATCTGCTGTTCAAAAAGTATTTTTTGTTTAATTTCGCAATTACGACTACTATTTTAACCGTTTTCTTGTTGTTTTTCAACAGTTTTTTTCATTTTTCTTCTAATTATCACATAACAAATTACATGAGCCGCCGTCGTTATTATCCAAGTTGCCGGATATGATATGTAAACATACTCGATGTGGTGAAACGCAGGAAGCTGACATACCGTCAGAATCCACGCAATTCTCAGCACGCATGCACCCATGAGCGAGGTTACCATCGGCACTATCGAATATCCGAGTCCCCTTATCATGCCCGTCATAGTGTCCATCAGTCCGCAGAGGAAATACGGCAGACATATAATCATCAGTCGTTTCATACCCTCATCGACAACCGTCGGGCTCGTCGTATAAATGCCGAGCAGAGGTCTGCCGAAGATATATGTCAAGCCTCCCAGACAAACTCCCGTAACAATAACGCATGAAATCGCACATATCAGAACCTTTCTCACTCTGTCATATTTGCCCGCACCGATATTTTGGCTCGTAAACGAAATCGCCGCCTGTGAAAACGCATTCATGCCGAAATATGTAAAGTTTTCGAGATTTGACGAGGCAGCACTGCCTGCCATTACATACTTGCCGTAGCTGTTTATCGAGGACTGAATAATTACATTCGAAAGTGCGAAAAGCACACCTTGAAAGCCCGCCGGCAGTCCGATTTCCAAAATCAGCTTGAGCTTACGCTTATCTATATGCAAAAGCCGCTTGTGCAGCCTGAACGCATCTGTTTCTCTGCAAAGACAGCGTATTATAAGTGTTGCCGATACGCACTGAGAAAGCGAGGTTGCAAGTGCCACTCCTGCCACGTCCAGGTGCAGCACAATGACGAAGAACATATTCATCGCTACATTCAAAACGCCTGCCGTCGCAAGGTACATCAAAGGTCTTGCCGTATCTCCCTTGGCACGCAGCACCGCCGCACCGAAATTGTACAGCATCATTGCCGGCATTCCGGCGAAATATATTCTCATGTACAGTGCGGAAAGCGGCAATATCTCGTCAGGCGTTCCCATCAATCCCAAAACAAATTTGGAAATCACTATGCCGATAACCGCAAGTGCACTGCCGCACACTATACTCAGCATTACGGATGTGTGTACTGTCCTGCTCACGTCTTTGTCCTGTCTTGCACCGTAATACCTTGCCGTAAGTACATTTGCACCTATGGAAAGTCCCACGAAAAGATTTACAAGCAGGTTTATCAGTGAAGAGGTCGCACCTACCGCTGCCAGCGAATCGTCGCCCGCAAATCGCCCTATTACGATTATATCAGCCGCATTGAACATGAGCTGCAAAATGCTCGACCCCATCAGCGGCAGCGTAAACAGCAGCATCTTTTTCAGTACATGCCCCTCGGTCATGTCTATTGCGTGTCTTTGCTTTTTAACTCCCTGTTGCGAATTATCCAAAACTTCCTCCTATTATATAAACACATTTATATTTATATTCTATACCATTTGTACTCGTTTCTCAAGTGCAAAAAGGATATATCCGCCGATATCCGCTGCGAATATATCCTTTTATTTTTAATAGTTATTCGGCTTGACCTGGAAGTATGCCTGAAGATGCTCGCATACCGGACAAATCTGAGGTGCATCTGTTCCGTATATCTCGTGTCCGCAGTTTCTGCACTGCCACAGCACCTCGTCCTGCTTTTGGAACACCTCGCCGTTTTTATAATTGTCAAGCAGCTTTTGATAGCGTTCCTCATGGGTCTTTTCCACTGCACCTACCATACGAAATCTCGCCGCGATTTCGGTAAAGCCCTCCTCTTCTGCCTCTCTCGCAAAGTCATCGTACATCACCGTCCACTCATAGTTCTCGCCGGCAACTCCCGACAAGAGGTTTGCTCCCGTATCGCCTATACCTCCGAGCAGCTTGAACCAAATTTCCGCATGCTCCTTTTCATTGTCGGCCGTTT
>CAZLTX010000038.1:0-8774 GCA_964562555.1 uncultured Oscillospiraceae bacterium | reverse complement strand
AACAGAAAATCCAGAGGAATGGCAGAGGTTACGCTCGTAATAGACAACTCGACGGGGATTTTGCCTATAGACTACAGCGAGGTGGCTATCACAAGAAGAATGTATCGCTCGGGTGAGAGTGAATATCTTATAAACAACAATCAGTGCAGACTCAGAGATATAAGAGAGCTTATCATGGATACGGGAATAGGCGTGGACGGCTATTCCATCATCGGGCAGGGCAAAATTGCGGACATCGTAAGCAATAAGCCGGAGAGCAGACGCGAAATATTCGAAGAGGCTGCCGGCGTGGTTATGTATAAGAGCAAAAAAACCGAGGCAGAGCGTAAGCTTCAGAATACCAATGCAAACCTTGAGAGAGTCAACGATATAGTAGGAGAAATCGAGGGTCGTATAGACGGACTTCGTGAGGACAGCATCAAGGCACAGGAATATCTGACACTCCGTGACAGATATAAGGAGCTGGAAATAAACATAACACTGAAAAATATTGAAAGAATCGACCTTGCGGCAGAGGCACTGAAAAATGACGTGCAGCTCTTGGGGGGCGAGATTGAAAGCCTTGAACAGGAAAAGGGTGAACTCGGTGCTTCACTTGCCGAAATCAGAGAGCGAAACGACAATCTCGAACAGCTCGGAAACGAGGCACACGATAAGCTGCTTGCCAAAATCAATGAAATCAATGAGCTGACCAACAAGAGCGAACGCAGCAAGGAGCGATTGGTAACCATAGAAAGAGATTGCGACAGACTCAATTCGGAAATCACAGCACTTGACGAAAAATTAGTCAGAGAGCTCGGAAATCTGAGCGGACTTGAGGAAAACAGAGATTTTCTCAAGACACAGTGCGACGAAGAGGACGAAAGACTGCGTGAGAGGATAGCCGTACAGGCAGCTGCCGCAGCCAAGGCAGCGGAGCTTTCAGATGAAATAGATACGGCTAAGGAGCGAATAATAGCATTGCAGAACACGGCATCGTCGAAGCGTTCGGAGGCGGGAAGCCTTGAAAGCTATCGAATTTCGCTTGAAAAACGCAGGGAGCAGCTACTTGCGGACGGCGAGCTGTTCGACCGGAGCATCAGCCGTTACGAAAACGAAAAGCAAGAGGCTGAGGATAAACGCAGGAAAGCATATGACAGCCTTTCGGAAACGGAAAAGGCACTTACGGACAAAAAAGCCGAGCTTGAGAAGCTGCGTGAAGAAATCAAAAAGCTTTCCAAGGAAAACGAGGATATTCGTATTCGTGCAGGTCAAGCCAATTCACGTAAGAAAACCATCGAAGAGATGGAAAACAATTACGAGGGTTATAACGGAGCGGTACGTTTCATAATGAAATCCGACTTCAGCGGTATAAGAGGCGTGGCATCTGATTTGATGCAGGTACCTTCGGGACTTGAGGTTGCGATTGAAACGGCACTCGGTGCGGCAATGCAGAACATCATATGCCAAAAGGACAGCGATGCCAAGCATGCCATTAACGAGCTGAAAAAGAACAAAGCAGGTCGTCTTACTTTCCTGCCTATGGAAAGCGTAAAAGGAAATGTCATTTCCGTACCCGCTTCGGTAAAGCAGCATAAAGGCTTTATGGGGATAGCAGCCGATTTGATTTCATACGACGCTGATTATGAGGGCATATTCAGATATCTGCTCGGCAGAGTTGCGGTAGTGGATAATATGGACACTGCGGTAGGCCTTTCAAAATCAGCGGGAGGCGGACTCAGATTTGTTACGGCTGACGGTGAGATAATCAATGCGGGAGGAGCAATCACAGGCGGCAGATACAAGAATGCCACCGCCAATCTGCTTGCCCGCAAGAGCGAAATAGGCAAGCTCGAAGCAGAGATAAATGAGCTTAAGACGGAGTACAGAAGAAATCAAGAAACACTTGAGAGCAAAAACGGCGAAGAAAGCCGTTTGACAGCCGAGATAAGCGAGGACGAGGGCAGAAAGAAAGGCTTTGAAACGGAAGCACTGCGTGCAGATGCGGAGCTGCGTTCGCTTGAGGAAAGCTTTAGAAGTGTTCGTGAAAACGAGGCAAAAAAGGAAAGAGATTTAGAGAATAACCGAAAGGACTTCGATAATCTGCTTAGCAATAAGGACAAGCTAACAGAAGCTGCGGAGATGGCAGAGGCTGAGATAGAAACGCTTAACGCTGCGGTTTCTGACAAAATCGAAGCCTTTGAAACTGCAAAATCCGCTGCCGAGGCTGCAAGCGATGCCGTTACGGAGGCAAGAATCGCAAAGACCAAGTCGGAGGAAAAGTACGGTGCGGCTTGCGAAATGATAAAGCGTGTAGTGCTTGCCAAGGAGGACATCGAAGAACAGACCGCAGGCAAGAAAGAGGAAATTGATGCTCTCGAAAGGGAAAAAGCGAGTCTTTTGTTCGGAAACGACGGTGCCGAAGATGAGTATAATACCAAGCTTAAGGAAAAAGAGCAGATAGAGGAATACATTGCACAGATTTCCGATGAAAAGTCAACGCTTTCCGAGAAGCTCGGAGCTCAGACCGAGGAATTCACTCAAATCGGTGACAAGCTGAATGACCGTCGGGACAGAAAGTATCAGATGGAGATAAAGCTTGCGAAGAACGAAACGCAGCTCGATACCTTCAAGGAAAAGCTTTGGGACGAGTTCGAGGTTTCATATATGCAGGCAATTGAGTTCAAGAAAGAGGATTTCGTGCTTTCATCTGCCGTAAAGGAGAGCCGTGAGGTCAAAAACCGTATCAAGGAGCTCGGAGATGTCAATGTCGGAGCCATCAAGGAATACGAGCAGGTAAGCGAGCGATATGAATTTTTGACAGAGCAGCGTAGTGATATTCTCAATGCAATGCACGAGCTTCAGGATATAATCGACGATATGGACAAGACCATCAAGGTCAAGTTTAAGGATAATTTCAATCAAGTAGTGGTGAATTTCGAAGAGATATTCAGAGAGCTTTTCGGAGGCGGTCATGCGGAGCTTACACTGGAAGACGAGGACAATCCTTTGGAATCCGGAATTGAGATTATAGCTCAGCCGCCGGGAAAGAAGCTGCAGAACATCAACCTCATGTCCGGCGGTGAAAAGACTATGACCGCTATAGCACTGATGTTTGCCGTGCTCAAGACTAAGCCGACACCGTTCTGCATACTCGATGAGGTCGAGGCGGCACTCGACGACAGCAATATAGATCGTTTCGCCAAATACCTGAGAAATTTCAGCGATATTCAGTTCGCTATCGTTACGCACCAGAAGGCTACGATGGAGCATGCCGATGTGCTTTACGGTGTCACGATGCCGGAGCAGGGAATTTCCAAGGTACTGTCACTCAGACTCGGTGATGATTTCGATATTTAGCATGGAAAGGAGACAATATGTCACTGTTTAAGGAAAAAAAATCGTTTTTCGGCAGGCTGTCCGAAAAAATATCAGATGTCATCATGGCGAGAGCTGAGGTCGATGAGGATTTGATGGACGAGCTTGAAGAGGTGCTTATAACCTCGGATATCGGCATGGATACGACCATGAAGATAATGGAAAAGCTGAGAACATATATCAAGGAAGAATATGCCGACACACCGGAAAAGGTGAAAAAGGGTCTGCAAAAAATCATGACCGGTATAGTTGATAAGGGCGAGGCACAGAAGCTTTGCTCGGAAACTCCGCTTGTAATCCTTATGATAGGAATTAACGGCGGCGGCAAGACTACGAGTATCGGAAAGCTTGCTTACAAATGCAGGCAGGAGGGCAAGACAGTCATGCTTGCGGCTGCTGATACCTTCCGTGCCGCTGCGGCTGAACAGCTTGCGGTATGGGGCGAAAGAAACGGTATCAATGTAGTTCGACATCAGGAGGGTGCAGATCCGTCAGCAGTAATATATGACGCAATTCAATCGGCAAAGGCAAAAAAAATTGATGTGCTGATTTGCGATACGGCGGGCAGACTTCAGAACAAAAAGAATTTGATGAACGAGCTTGAGAAGATGAACAAGGTCATCTCAAGAGAGTATCCCGAGGCACAGAGAGAAACCTTGCTTGTGCTCGATGCAACTACAGGCAAGAATGCAGTGTCGCAGGCTCAGGAGTTCGGTCAGGTTGCCGATATTACCGGTATAGTGCTTACTAAGCTGGACGGTACGGCTAAAGGCGGCATAGCGATAACGATTGCAGAGGAATATGATATGCCGATCAAGTTTATAGGTGTGGGCGAGGGAATCGAGGACTTGGAAGAATTCGAGCCCGAGGCTTTCATAGGAGGAATTTTCGATGAGTAAACCGATTGTCGCCGTAGTAGGGCGACCGAATGTTGGAAAATCAACATTTTTTAATAAAATAATAGGCAGACGTGTTTCTATCGTTGAGGATACACCGGGCGTTACACGTGACAGAATTTATGCCGAGGCAGAGTGGAACGGAGTGCATTTCGCACTTATAGATACGGGCGGTATCGAGCCGTCGAGTGCCGATGTCATCTTATCGCAGATGAGAGAGCAGGCTCAGGTTGCAATGGATATGGCTGATGTTATCCTGTTTATAACCGACGGCAAGGACGGACTGACCCATGCGGACAGAGAGGTAGCGTCAATGCTTATGCGTACCGGCAAACGAGTTATCCTCGTCGTAAACAAGATAGATGCACCGTGGAATTTGCCTGACGATTTCTATGATTTTTACGAGCTGGGATTGGGAGAGCCGATTCCGATTTCCGCTGCCAATATGCTGAACTTCGGTGATGTTTTGGACGAAATAGTGCAGAGCTTCCCTGACGATGTGTATGAAGATGATGAAGATGTGACTAAGATTGCGGTGATAGGCAAGCCGAATGTAGGCAAGTCATCGCTTATCAACTGTCTGCTCGGAGAGAAGAGAGTTATAGTGTCACCGATAGCCGGCACGACCAGAGATTCCATAGATACGCCGTTTGAGAAGGACGGAAAGAAGTATATTTTGATAGACACTGCGGGAATCAGAAGAAAATCCAAGGTAAACGAGGATATCGAAAGGTACAGCGTTATCCGTGCGGTTGCGGCAATCGAAAGATGTGATGTATGTCTTTTGATGATAGATGCGGCAGAGGGACTTACCGATCAGGACAAGAAGATTGCAGGTGTGGCACATGAGGCGGGCAAGGGTATCGTCATCGTTGTGAACAAGTGGGATTTGATTGAAAAGGAAACGAATACCATGCGTGATTTTCGCCGCTTGATAGAGGCTGACATGCAGTTTATGTCGTATGCACCGTCGGTATTTATCTCCGTAAAGGACAAGCAGAGAGTAAATCAAGTAATAGAGATGGCGGAATACGTATCCGAAAAGCGTGCACTCAGAGTTCCGACAGGTCAGCTTAACAGCTTGATTCAAGATGCGGTAATGATGAAACAGCCGCCGTCGGACAAGGGACACAGACTCAAGATTTACTATGCGACACAGGTAGGCGTGAAGCCGCCGCTGTTCAGCTTCCAGATAAACAAGAGAGATCTTATGCATTTCTCATACGCCAGATATTTGGAAAACAGAATCAGAGAGGGCTTCGGTTTCGAAGGAACCTCAATTAAATTCGTATTCAGAGAAAAGGGCGAGAGGGTAGAATAATATGCAGGCATATATTTATGATATAGCTGCGATATGTGCGGCATATTTGATAGGAAATATTTCTCCGTCAATAATTTTGGGCAAGATGAGCGGCATAGATATAAAGAAAGAGGGCAGCGGAAATGCGGGCACAACCAACGCACTGCGTGTGCTCGGAAAAAAGGCTGCACTTATCACGCTCGTTATAGACATATGCAAGGGAATTTTGGCGGTAAGGCTGGGAATGCTCTGCGGCTACGGAACAGGAACCATATGTGCCTTGGCAGTTTTCTGCGGACACATTTGGCCGTGTTTTTACAGCTTTAAGGGCGGCAAGGGCGTTGCGACCGCATTCGGAGCAATTCTTGCGGTAAATCCTTTGCTCGGACTGTCGGCACTGGCGATAGTTGCCTGCGGTCTTTTGATAAGCAAGAGAATGTCCGTAGGCTCCCTGCTCGGGGCACTGACATTTCCGCTTATATGTCATATCATGGAGGTGGGATTTTTCCCGATAGGCTGCGTGATGGCTGTGGTAGTTTTGTGGAAACACAAAAGCAATATCGCAAGGCTTTTCAGAGGTGAGGAACCGCCTATGGGTATTTTCAAGACAAAGAAATCGGAGTCCGAAGCAGAGAAGGCTGCCGATAAATAGTGGGTAAAATCACGAAAACAGAAAGCAGGATTTAAGAATGACACAGGGATTAAAGAAAATCGGCGTGATCGGAGCGGGCAGCTTCGGAACATCACTGGCGATTACACTTGTGAATAAAGGACATGACGTGACGATGTGGGCACGGAGAAAGGAACAGATAGAAGAGATGCGGGAGGGGCACCGAAATGCACATTACCTGCCGGGTATTGTGCTGCCGGAACCGCTCAGCTTTACAGACAGCCTCGAGGAGGCGGTGAGCGGCCGTGACATACTTCTGTTTGCGGTTCCGGCACAGACCTTTCGGTCTGTTTTCGGTGCCGCAGTACCTTATCTGAACTGCGATATTCCTATTGTCAACGTAGCCAAGGGAATAGAAAAGGGCAGCCTTATGAGACTTTCGGAGCTTGCCGAGGAGCTTATGCCGGGTGTGAATTACCTGGCTCTGTCGGGTCCGTCACATGCCGAGGAGGTGGCACGCAGACTGCCGACCACCGTTGCCGTAGCGGGTAAGAGCCATGATATTGCCGTGGAAATACAGGAGGCGTTCAGCACCGACAGGTTCAGAGTGTATACCAACGAGGACATGATAGGCGTGGAGCTCGGCGGTGCACTGAAAAACATAATAGCACTGGGTGCGGGGATATCGGACGGTCTTAAATTCGGAGATAATGCCAAGGCTGCCATGATGACAAGAGGCATTACGGAAATGACCAGACTCGGAATAGCCGTAGGTGCCAAGGCAGAAACCTTTTCGGGACTTACGGGAATAGGTGATTTGATAGTGACCTGTACCAGTATGCATTCCAGAAACAGACGCTGCGGAATCGCAATAGGCGAGGGCAAGAGCGTTGCGGAGGCTGTGGAAGAGCTGGGAATGGTTGTCGAAGGGCTTTCGACGGCAGAGGCGGCTAACGCAATGGCAGAAAAGCTCGGCATAGAAATGCCTATCACGCAGTGCATATATCATATGATACAGGGCAGAGTAAATGCTCAGGAGGCGGTGGAGCTCCTCATGGGCAGAACAAGAAAAAACGAGATGCACATTTAATTTATACATAGCGGAGGAATTCCATTGGCAGAGAACAAAACCTTTCATATAACGACCTTCGGCTGTCAGATGAACGAGCATGATTCGGAAACACTGGCGGGCATGCTCATAGAAAAGGGTTATACGCAGGCAGCCGAACGCAAGGACGCTAATATTGTAATTTTTAATACATGCAGCATCAGAGAAAATGCTGATAAGCGGTTTTTCGGCACTCTCGGACAGTTAAAACGCAGAAAAACAGAGCAGCGTGAAAATTTCACGGTATGCGTATGCGGCTGTATGATGCAGCAGCAGCACATCATCGACACGATCAAAGCAAAATATCCGTGGGTTGATGTTATCTTCGGAACAAACAATCTGCACAGACTGCCCGAGCTTTTGGACAATCTGTACAAAGAAAAGCAGAAACAGCTTGAGATATGGGAGAACGGCGGCGAAATCGTAGAGGGACTTCCGGCGAAAAGACTTTTTAAGCATAAGGCGTTCGTGAACATAATGTACGGCTGCAACAATTTCTGCACTTACTGCATAGTTCCGTATACCAGAGGCAGGGAACGCAGCAGAGCACCTGAGGATATAGTCGCAGAGGTGCGTGAGCTTGCGGCTGACGGAGTTCGTGAAATCACACTTTTGGGACAGAACGTAAACTCATACAGGGGTGTGAGCAAAGAAAGCGGCGAAAAAACGGATTTTACCGATTTGATATATATGCTGAATGACATTGACGGAATCGAGAGAATTCGCTTCATGACGAGCCATCCGAAGGACATTTCCGACAAGCTTATAGAGGCTTACGGAAAATGCGAAAAGCTTTGCCATTACATTCATCTGCCGGTTCAGGCAGGTTCAAGCAAGGTTTTGAAGGAGATGAACCGTCGCTACACCCGTGAGGCATATTTGGAAATCGTCGAAAAGCTTCGCAGGGTAGATCCGAGGATTGCGATTTCCACGGATATAATAGTTGGCTTTCCGGGAGAAAGCGAGGAAGAATTTAACGAAACTCTCACGCTTTGTGAGGAGGTTCGCTATGATTCGGCATTCACCTTCCTTTATTCTATCAGAAAGGGCACACCTGCCGAAAAGTTTGAAAATCAGATACCGGAGGAAACAAAGCACGAGCGTTTCAACCGTCTGGTTGATGTGATCAACCGCATTTCGGCGGAAAAAAATGCCGAATATGTAGGCAGAGTTGAGAAGGTTCTGGTGGACGGTCCTTCCAAGCGAAACTCCAACACCTACGGAGGCAGAACGGAAAGCTTCAAGCTTGTCAATTTCAAGGGAAAACCGGAAATGATAGGCGAAGTGGTTGAAGTTTTGATAACCGATGCAAACACCTTCAGCCTCGAGGGTCGAGTTTTGTAAAATTCCTCGGAATATGACTATTTGCTCGAATATCGACCTGACGGGGTATGTGTGGGAAGCAGAAAAAATATAAAAAAGTCATTAATGAAAATGAAGAACTGCTTATTGTGGGAGCTTTGCGAAAGGAGTTTGCGGAAATGAGTGAAAATATCAGAAAAA
>CAZLTX010000037.1:0-8805 GCA_964562555.1 uncultured Oscillospiraceae bacterium | reverse complement strand
AGGAGGTTTCAGACTTGCCATTCGATATAGAGGAACAATACGACAAGATCTATCGATATTGTTATTTCAAACTACATAGCAGAGAGTTAGCGGAAGATGTCACGCAGGAAACTTTCCTTCGTTATCTTGAACACTATAACTGCTTAACTACTGTATCGGCTCTTAAATACCTATACACAATCGCACGAAATCTTTGTGTTGATGAATACCGCAAACACCGAGCAGAACTCATGGATGAAAGCATCCCCGGCTATATCATGGAGGAAACGTTGATTACAAATCTAACGGTTAAGTCGGCATTATCAAAGCTTGCACATGATGAACAAGAGCTGCTGCTGCTCAGATATGTAAATGAAGTTCCTGTTTCGGCACTTGGTAAAATATTCGGATTATCGAGGTTTGCAATATACCGTAAGATAACATCTGCATCGAATAAATTTCGTGAAGAACTGCGAAAGGAGGATTACAATGGATAAATGGAAAGATGGATTAAAGCAGGCTTTTGATGCACCTCACGCTTTGAGAAAAAGGGATTTTTTACGCCATATGGATTTACCGAGAATACCGGTTCATGAGTTTCTCTTCGTTCAAATGGGCTACATTTGTAAATGGAGTTGGTGCATTTCCACCTTGGTTTTTACTGCATCTGTTTTAGGACTTGCTTTCTTGCCGGGTACAGTGCTTTGGTTGATTTCAGGGCTTACTCCGATACTGGCACTGACAATCATTTCAGAAAACGGACGCTCCGAACTTTATAAGATGGCTGAGTTGGAAATGGCAACACGTTTCTCGTTGAGAAGTGTCACATTTGCAAGATTAGCAATACTCGGACTGATGAACTTACTGATTCTTTTAGTCCTTCTGCCGATTGGATTATGGAACGGTACTGCAGCTCCGTTTGCTGCGGCATTATACATTATTACACCGTTTCTTTTAACCAGCTTTATCGGATTATATATTGTGAGAAATTTTAGAGGACCGGAAGCGATATACGCCGGCGTTGGAACTTCGGTCGGAATAAGTATTTCCTTGTTCCTTTCCCACAATGTTATCCCGTTTATTTACCGGGAAGAGTGCCTTTGCGTATGGATGGCAGCTGCACTGGCGTTGCTCCTTGGAAATGGAAAACAGTGCGTTGCAATGATAAAAAAGACGGAGGAATTAGCATGGAACTTATCGTAGACCGCATATCAAAACAATATAAAAATAAAATTGCCGTAGACTGTATCTCTGTAAAACTGCAACAGGGTGTCTATGGCTTGCTGGGGGCAAACGGTGCAGGAAAAACTACACTGATGAGGATGCTGTGCGGTATTCTCAAGCCTACCGGCGGCACTATTACTTTAGATGGAGTCGATGTCAGTGAAGAACAGTATCGTGCTGTTCTCGGATACTTGCCGCAGGATTTTGGATATTATCCGGAGTTTACAGCGATGGATTTTCTTCTCTATTTTGCAGCATTAAAGGGTATTCCGAAAACACAGGCAAAACGAAAAGCGAAGGAGCTTTTGAAACTTGTTTCTCTTGAAGAAGCAGGACGAAAAAAGATTAAGACCTTTTCGGGAGGCATGAAACAACGACTGGGTATTGCACAGGCTTTACTGAATGATCCGAAACTTGTGATATTGGATGAACCAACAGCAGGCTTAGATCCTAAGGAGCGAGTTCGCTTCAGAAATTTGATTGACTGTTTGGGTAAAGATAGTATTGTGCTGTTATCTACTCATATCGTATCGGATATTGAACACATTGCCGATCAGGTGTTGATGATGAAGGATGGAAAGTTGATTTTCCAAGGCAAATGGGATAATAAGAATGGTGATCTTGAGGAATTCTATTTGAAGCAGTTTGGGGAGGTGAATGACAATGAGTAGCCTGTGGACTATTTACAAATATGAGCTCAAAAAGTTGACACATAGAAAGCTTTTCCGGATTACGGCTTTTCTTTGTGTAATCAGCATCGTAATTACTTCGTTTGCCGGTCTGATGGGGAATTACTATGTAGATGGAGAAGCAATCGAAAGTAATTATGAGGCATTTCGGAAGGATCAGGCATATCAGAAAGAGCTTTCCGGAAGGTGCATTGATCAAGCATTACTCCGGGAAACCGTGGATGGATATAGCCATGTTCCGACAAATGTACTTCGTTATTCACTGACCGAAGAATATGAAAGCTTTGCCAGACCATACAGCGATATTTTCAAGCTGATCCGTAGCTGGACAGGAATGGAGCTTTCATCAATTCAACAATGGGAAGCAGATGAAACGGCTTTGTATGAAGCAAGAACTCAGCATTTGGAAACCAACTGGCAGTCAATTCCTCTGACGGAAACTGAAAAAGAATTCTGGCGTAATAAGGAAAGTCATATTGATACACCGCTGACATACTATTACCACGAAGGCTACGAAAATATTTTGGTGTGTTTTTTAACAATTGGTGTTTTGATGCTTTTGTTTGTAGCAATCTGCTTATCAAACTTTTTTGCGGATGAGCATATTCGCAGAACTGACCAGCTGATACTCAGCAGTATTGCAGGAAAAGGATCTGCTTATTGGGCAAAAATACTTGCAGGAGTTACAGTTTCTGTGATTGCCGCAAGCATGATGACACTCCTGATCATGGGGCTTAACCTTGGATATTACGGTGCAGAAGGCTTCGGGATGCAATTTCAATCGTGTTTTTCAACTTATTCTTATCCGATTACAATTGGACAAGCTTGCTTGATTGCTTACGGAGTTCTAATAGTTGCATCCATCTTAGCAGCAGCTTTTGTAATGCTTATATCAGAGTTGTTCCGAAGTGGAATTGTGGCTTTGGCTATTTCCGCCGGTCTGATTATTTTAGGTAATGTGATTACGATTCCGACACAGTACCGTGTGATCGCTCAAATCTGGGACTGGTCACCGATGGCATATCTGTCCGCATGGAATGTTTTTGATCCAAGAACACTTACATTGTTCGGTCAGTGTTTTACATCTTGGCAGATTGTACCTGTAATATATATCTTGATTAGTGTTGTATTGGCTGTTGTGGGAAAGTATATTTACCGTAGTTATCAAGTTTCCGGAAGATAACAAAAACAGTGAATTTTGTCGATAAACAAAAATAAGCGATGCCCGGTTGTTACACTAAGCATCGCTTATTTTTTTATGTCTTGTTATCTTCTGCGATAGGGGGTGTTACAGCGTGTCTGCGTAGCGAATGGTTTCCATTGCGTCCTTGGCATAGCGGTCTGCACCGATGCGGTCTGCATATTCCTGATTGAGTACGGCACCGCCGACTACTACCTTACACCACGGAGCTTTTTCGTTCAACAGCTTAATGGTTTCCTGCATAGCGGGAACAGTGGTTGTCATCAATGCACTCAAGCCGGCTGCCGGTGCATGATGCTTGATTACTGCGTCGAGTATATCCTGCGGAGCTACATCCTTGCCGAGGTCAATGACCTCAAAGCCGTAGTTTTCGAGCAGCAGGCGGACTATATTTTTGCCTATGTCATGAATGTCACCGTGTACCGTGGCAATAACTATAGGGTATTTACCGACGGCAGCGGCAGCATCGGAGCTGCTGCTCATCTGCTCTTTTATTTTTTCAAAAGATGCTTTTGCGGCCTCAGCACTCATAAGAAGCTGAGGCAGATATACCGTTTTCTCCTCGAAACCCTTGCCTACGATGTCGAGTGCGGGTATGATTTCGGACTGAATGATGCTCAGCGGCTCCGTGTCTCCCAAAAGCTGTGCGGTAAGCTCTGCCGCTCGCTCCTTTAAGCCCTTGCTTATGGCGTGCTGCAGGGGCGGCAGTGCTGAAACTGATGCGGACTCGGACGGTGCCGCTGTCGTGCCCGCATTTCCTGTATTTCCCGCAGAAGGTGCAGAAGCCTCCGGTAAGGCTGAAACATATGCGATATAGTCGCTGCAGTTTTCGTCCATCTGATGCAGTGCACGGAAAGCATAATAGGATTTCATCATGTCTTGTGCGTATGGATTCATAATCGCGGCGGAAAGCCCGTTTTCAAGTGCACAGGTGTAGAATGCGGCATTTATGGCATCACGCCTCGGAAGTCCGAAGGATACGTTTGACACACCTAGAGAGGTGTGACAGCCTAATGTTGTTTTTATAAGCTTTAATGCCTTGAGTGTTTCCATGGCTGCCGTAGGCTCGGCACTGACGGTCATTGCAAGCGTATCGAAGATGATATTTTTTTTATCAATTCCGTATTCTGTCGCACATGCGATTATCCGCTCGGCTATGGCAAGGCGTTCCTCTGCGGTCTTTGGAATTCCGTTATCGTCGAGAGTGAGAGCCACGACAAGTCCGCCGTATTTTTTGACCAATGGGAAAATCGTGTGCATGGAGTCCTCCTTGCCGCTAACGGAGTTGATCATAGCCTTACCGTTATAAGTACGGAGTGCGTGTTCCATTGCGACGGCATCAGAGGTATCTATTTGCAGAGGAAGGTCGATTACAGCCTGAAGCTCCTCTACTGCTTCCTTGAGGACAGCAGGCTCGTCGATTTCCGGAAGTCCGACATTCACATCTAAAATATGCACGCCGCATTCCTGCTGGCGGATTCCCTCCTGCAATATGTAATCTATATCGTGCTCCTTGAGAGCCTGTTTGAAACGTTTTTTGCCGGTAGGATTGATGCGTTCACCGATAAGTATAGGCTGACATTCGAATTTGACCGCATGCGTATATGACGAAACACAGCTGATGTGCTTCTCGGTCAAAGGCACAGGTGTAAGCTCGCTTGCGGCTTTGGCGATTTCTTTGATATATTCGGGATTGGTACCGCAGCAGCCGCCGACTATACGAACTCCCTGCGTTATATAAGCTGCCATGTCAGAAGCGAATTCAGTGGCTCCCGTACCGTAAACCGTCTTTCCGTCAACGACCTGCGGCAGACCGGCATTTGGCTTCAGAAGAACCGGCACAGAGGCATTTTCGAGCAGCTCGGAAACGATACCGCAGAGCTGCTTCGGTTCAAGCGAGCAGTTTGCACCAACAGCAGCTGCACCCATACCCTCAAGCAGGGCAACCATGGCTGCCGGTGATGCTCCTGTCATCAGCTTGCCGTCCTCGCCGTATGCGTTGGAAACAAAGACAGGCAGGTCTGAGTTTTCTTTGGCAGCGAGAAGGGCTGCCTTGGTTTCGTAGCTGTCGCTCATGGTTTCTATCAAAATCAGATCAACGCCGTTTGCAGTACCGATACGAACGATTTCTGCGAAAAGCGAAACCGCAGCTTCAAAAGCCAGGTCGCCGTAAGGCTTAAGCAGCTTACCGCAGGGACCGATGTCGAGTGCAATGTATTTTGGCTGCGTTGTTTCGGCAGACTCTCTTGCCGCCTTTGCGTTTTTAACCGCCGCTGCTATGATTTCTTCAAGCTCCTCGTGCGAAAACTTCAGGGCATTGGCTCCGAAGGTGTTGGTAGCAACGACATTGCTGCCTGCCTCGTAGTAGCTTTTCTGAATTTGCTGTATGATTTCGGGGTGAGTGATATTCCATCTTTCGGGAAATTCTCCCGGTGTCAGTCCGGCCTCCTGCAGCAGGGTGCCCATGCCGCCGTCAAGAACGAGCAGGTGCTCCTTCATGTATTCCGAAATATTCATCTTTTTTTCCATATTGTACTCCGTTCTGCCGTGCTTCGTGTGGCAAGGTATATGTGAATTTATTTTTAACACCGCTTGTGGCGGTGTATTTTATGTCAATATAATCAACTGCGTCTGTACAGGCAGTCCGTTTTTTCGCAGAGCAGGCAATTATGTGCCTCCACGGTATTCGTGCATGAGGAGGGCATAAGGCCCATTAAAGCTGTTACGGATTTTGACGGTGACATCAAAAGACTGTCGTTTAGGGATAATCCGATTTTGCGATGGCAGTCAAGTGCACTAAATACATCCTGCTGCATGGAAAGAGAAAAATCTCCGTAGCCGGGACTGTAGCGTGGCTTTGCGGTAAAGCCACGGTCGGCATATTGCTCTGCTGTTTCTTCACAAAATAAATCGCAGAGGCTCTCGATTCGTTCAGCTCCGATTGCCTGAAAGCAAAGTGCCTTGGTCGGAGAAAGCCTGCCGTAGCGTGCGATAAGGCGGTCGGGAGCGAGTCCGACCGTTGCCGCAAACAAAATCAGCTTATTGCAGCCCTCGAGGTTGCGGCGTATACCGAGGCTGTTGCTTGTCGTGAAACCGAGGTTCAGCGGTGCAGGACTGTCGTTTTCTTCAGACAGCGGCAAGGCCTCTGTCGTAATGTCAAACTCACGAAAGCAGACCTTATATGAAAGCTGCGGGAGAATTTCCGTAAGACAGTCATCTGTAAGCTTACGGATTTCGGCAGTTTCTTCTTTGCAACGCATATATCTAAGCACTTCATCCCTGCGAATAGGAGGTGCTTCGTATGTTTTTGTAAGAATAGGCTTTGACATATCTGCCCCTTTCCTGTATCAGATAAAGCTTATCGGTAGTGCGATTAAGCCTTTCCGAGTATGTCAGAAAGATTTTCTTGGATTTTCTGTGCCACATCAGGCTTGTTCATGGTGTAGACATGAACATTGGTTACATTGTTTGCAAACAGGTCGATAATCTGGTCTGTCGCATAAGCGATGCCGGCCTGCTTCATGGCTGCGGGATCTGTGCCGAACTTGTCCACAAGGCTTTTGAAACGCTGCGGAACATGCGAACCCGAGAGCTTCAGTGAACGCTCAATCTGGTTTGCGTTTGTAATAGGCATGATACCGGCAATGACAGGAACCGTAATGCCGGCCTCACGTATTTTATATAAAAAGTTGTACAGCAGATTGTTGTCGAAAAACATCTGCGTTGTGAGAAATTCGCAGCCTGCGTCAACCTTTTCTTTAAGAAAACGGATATCCTCCTTTTGATTGAGGCTTTCCGGGTGGATTTCGGGATAACATGCACCGCCGATACAAAAATCAGCGTCGTATTCCTTAAGCTCACGAATCAGCTCGATTGCATGCTTGTATGCCCAGCTATCCTTATGCGAAAGATCCATACCGTTGGGGATATCACCACGCAGTGCCATGATATTTTGAATGCCTGCTGCCTTAAAGTCGGCGATTTTGGCGTGAACGGTTTCCTTTGTCGAAGAAACGCAGGTAAGGTGAGCAAGCGTCGGAACTCCGTATTGCTCTTTGATGTTCTTTGCAATATCGAGTGTATATTGACTTGTGCCGCCGCCGGCTCCATAGGTCACGCTGACGAAGGCAGGGTGCAGCTTTGCTATCTGTTCGGTTGCATCTTTGACACTGTCAAAAGCCGAATCCTGTTTGGGTGGAAAGACTTCGAATGACAGTGAGAGTGTTTCGTTGGTTAGTGTTTGTATCAATTTCATAGATTTCTCCTTTACACGACATCGCTTGTGTGCGAGTCCTCAGTGCGTGTTTTTCGCATGTTATTCATTATACTACCGCTAAAAAGCTTTCGCAAGGAAAAGATAGGCTTTATTTTTTCTCGACGATAATTGAGCCTATATCTGTAAGCGGGTATGTATCGAACCACCTGCAGCTCAGGTCGCAGCTTTCGATAAAATCACGAATTGCGGCAAAATCCGGGTGTGCGGACAAGTCTCCGTTAAAGATTATTTCGTTTCCGATGCGTCCGCTGCAGCCGCCGATAAAGCCGACAGGATAGCCGGGAAGAAGAACATGTCCGGCAGTGATGTGAAGGACATTCATGCCTGCATTGCGGCAGGCTCTTGCTATGCCGTCATCGTAGCTTATGATTGAATTTTCATCGACACAGACTATGCTGCATTTGGCGTAGCCCTGCGGCACATCGACGGGAACGAAGTCGGCAGAAGCAATACGCAGCAGCTCAGGGTCGGTGTATTTGAGTCTGTGTATGAAGTATTTGCCGGTGCAGCAGGCGTTATAGCGAACATCTTCGGGATAGTTTATGCCCAAGGCTGACGGATTTCCGTGAAATACAGCTGCGTCATCGCAGACACCGAGCTTGCACATGATAATATCGGGGTGCAGTGCGATAGGCTCGCTAACCGCAGAAAGCGGCTTTGTGAAATGCAGCTCACAGCCCTCGGAAAGAAGATATTCCGTTAGCGGCTCGGCTGCAAGCGGTGAAATATGGACTGTATTCATCGGTGTTTTCCTCCATAGGCTTGTTAAGTATGCTTTTTCGTAAGCACAATATATAGATATAATAACATAAGGTGAAGAGGAATGACAAGGCAGGAAGTATGCAAATTCGTATGCATATTCGAGCATGTGAAAAAATATACATACTTACTCATGCAAGATATGCATAAAAAGCGGCTAAAAAAGCATGATTTTGTGCAGGAAAAACAAAAAAAACGAATAAATATTAAAAAAATCTAATAAATTTTCAAAAAAGGTATTGCATTTTTATTCACGGAGGTGTATACTTAGCCATGTTGTCAGAAAGAACGACAATAAATATCCGGATAGAAATCAAAATACTGAATTTAATCAAAACCAAATCAACAAAATGTACCCTTATTTGACAAGTGCACAAAAGTACATTTGCCAAATAAGGGTAAATGAAAAAAGAAAGGAAAAGAAAAATGAAAACTTCAAAGACATTTAAGAAAATTTTATCACTCACGCTGATTATGATTTTGACACTTTGCACACTCACCGCATGCGGCGGTGATTCGAATACGGGTGACGGAGGCTCCGATGAAATGACAACTCTGGTATTCGGTACATCTGCGGACTATGCACCGTTCGAATTTATGTATCCTGATGAAAGCGGCGAAATGGTTTACGGCGGTATTGATGTTTACACGGCAGAGTACATCGCTGATTATATGGG
>CAZLTX010000036.1:3843-8976 GCA_964562555.1 uncultured Oscillospiraceae bacterium | reverse complement strand
CTGCATATTTTTATGTGCGGTTGCCATCATCAGCTTAATACGGTTAAGCTGGTTTACGTTGCTGGCACCCGGATCGTAGTCTATAGCCACGATGTTCGCTTTAGGGAAGCTCTCTCTTATCGCTTTCATCATGCCCTTACCCGTAACATGGTTAGGCAGACATGCAAACGGCTGTAAGCATGCGATATTAGGTACTCCGCCTTTAATAAGCTCTATCATCTCGCCTGTAAGGAGCCAGCCCTCGCCGCACTGATTGCCTGTGGAGGCAATCGAAGCTGCTTCTTCTGCTGTCTTTTCGATTCTGCCCGGCTCTGTGAAACGCTTGCTGTTTCTCAGTGCTTTTCGCATAGGCTGTCTGAGCCATTCGATAAGCGAAATCGCAAACTGATTTATCTTGTACTGCTTGTACGTGCCCGAAAGCTTTTCGTAGTTGAACTTCTTGCTGTACATGCCGTACAGGAAGAAATCAACGAGATCAAGAACTACAGCCTCGCCGCCCTCCTGCTCAATAATATCTACGATATTGTTGTTTGCATCAGGGTGATATTTTACCAAAATCTCACCGACTACACCGACCTTAGGCTTTTTGATGTCCTTAAGCGGAAGCTTGTCGTAATCCGCTACAATCTGCGGCACGAGCTTGCGATATGTACTGAGCTTTCCGTCCTTGCAGTTTTCAAAAATGGCAGCCTCATATTTTTTCATTATTGCCTCTGCGGAGCCCTTGACTTCCTCATAAGGTCTTGTAGCATACAGAAGTCTTTGGAACAGGTCACCGTACAATGCACCGATAACCATGCGTTTACCCATATGGTAGTCAATCTTAAAGCCCGGATTGGCCTCTAAGCCTACCGTATTAAATGAAACGACAGGCACCTGCTCCATGTCAAGGTCTTTCAGAGCCTTTCTCAGCAGAGCAATATAGTTGCTCGCACGGCAGCCGCCGCCGGTCTGTGCCATGACAAGTGCTGTTTTGTTCAGATCGTATTCGCCCGACTTGAGCGTGCTTATCATCGAACCGAGCGTAATAAGTGTAGGATAACATGCATCGTTATTGATATACTTAAGCCCCTCGTCTACCGCAGCCTTATTTTCGGCTCTGATCAAAACCGCCTTGTATCCGCTTTCCTTGAGAGCTACCTCTAAATATTGGAAATGGATAGGTGACATCTGCGGAATCAAAAGCGTATATTCCTCACGCATTTCTTTCGTGAACATAACACGCTCAAACGGATTATCGCAGTGCTTAGGCTTGATTTCATTTCTATCACGTTCTTCCATCGCCGCTTTGAGCGAACGGATACGAATTCTGATAGCACCGAGGTTGTTGCCCTCGTCTATTTTTAGAACCGTATAGAGCTTATTCGAATTTTCAAGGATTTCTTCTACCTCGTCTGTCGTTATGGCATCAACACCGCAGCCGAACGAATTAAGCTGAACCAGCTCCACACCGTCAGTCTTGCCTGCGAAATCGGCAGCCTTGTAAAGTCTTGAATGGTACATCCACTGATCCAAAACTCTGATAGGTCTTGGCAGCTTGCTCAGATTGCATACCGAATCCTCCGACAGTACCACCATATCAAAGGAGGTTATCATCTTGTCGATACCGTGGTTTATTTCAGTATCCAAATGATACGGTCTGCCCGAAAGTATGATGGCTTTCTTGCCGTGCTCCTTTGCGTAGTCGAGTGCCTTTTGACCCTCTTTCTCAACATCACGCTTGAAAGCAAGCTGTTCTTCTCTGGCAGCGTGAACCGCCTCGGTGACTTCTTTTTTGCTGATGCCCTTGCTCTGAAGAATTTCATACATTCTTCTAATCAGTCTCTCGTCGTTGTCGTAAGGCACGAACGGATGTGAAAATTCCACGCCGTGTTCCTTGAATACATCGGTCATATTGTTTGCGATAACCTCAGGGTATGTCGCAACGATAGGACAGTTGTAGTGGTTCTGAGAATTCTCGTCCTCCCACTGCTCATAATTGATACATGGGTAGAAAATCCACTTTTCGCCTTCCTCGACAAGGGTCTGAATATGTCCGTGAACGAGCTTTGCCGGATAGCACGCCGTATCAGACGAAATCGTATCCATTCCCTTTTCGTAAAGCTCCTTTGTAGACATAGGCGAAAGTACAACTGTGTAGCCGAGCTTGGTGAAGAAAGTAAACCAAAACGGATAATTTTCGTACATATTCAGTACACGAGGTATTGCAACTCTGCCACGGAATGCCTCTGCCTCATCTAAAGGCTTGTAGCCGAACAGTCTTTTCAGCTTATACTCATACAGATTCGGCAGCTCTGCACCTGCTTTATCCTTGCCCGCACCCTTTTCACAGCGGTTTCCTGTTATATATCTTTCATTATCGTTGAATTTCGTAATGGTAAGCATGCAGCGGTTTTCACAGCCGTTGCATCTCGCATTGCTGCTGCCCGCAGTAAAGGCTTTGACCTCATCAAGCGACAAAATCGTTGAACGATGTCCGTGTTCCCAATTTCTCATGGAATTCAGAGCACAGCCGTATGCACCCATGATTCCTGCGATGTCCGGACGAACAACCTCCTTGCCCAAAACGATTTCTATAGCTCTGAGAACCGACTCGTTAAGGAAGGTTCCGCCCTGAACGACGATTTTTTCTCCTGCATCCTCGGAATTACGCAGCTTGATAACCTTGTAAAGTGCATTTTTGATTACGGAATATGACAGTCCCGCTGCGATATCTCCTATGGAGGCTCCTTCTTTTTGAGCCTGCTTTACCATGGAGTTCATGAATACCGTACAGCGAGTACCCAAATCCACAGGGTGTTCCGAATGAAGTCCGACTCTCGCAAATTCCTCTACCGGCATATCTACCGACTTTGCGTAGGTTTCTATGAAAGAGCCGCAGCCCGATGAACATGCCTCGTTCAGCATTATATGGTAGATTGCGTGATCTTTGATACGCATACATTTCATATCCTGACCGCCGATGTCCAGTATAAAATCTACACCCGGAAGGAATTCCTCGGCACCCTTATAGTGAGCCATTGTTTCTATGATACCGAAGTCAGCTCTGAAGGCAGCCTTAATAAGACCCTCTCCGTAGCCTGTTACAGTTGTGTTTCCTATATATGTCTCTGCCGGGAGCATAGCGTAAAGTTCATTGAGCATAAGCTTGGTAGCCTCCAGCGGATTTCCTTCATTATTTCTGTAAAATGAATATACGAGCTTGCCGTCCTGATCTATCAGTGCCGCCTTGGTAGTGGTAGAGCCGGCATCTATACCGAGGAAAAGCGGTCCTTTACATTCTTTGAGCTCTTTTCTGCTGATTTTTGCTTTTGCATGTCTTTCCTTGAATGCCTCATATTCTTCATCGCTTGCAAAAAGCGGTTCTACCCTCTTAGTCTGCGTATTTGCGAGAGGATCGACATTTTTCACGTGTTCAAGCAGCTCGCTGATTTTGACCTCATCTTCATTCTCAGCCATATAAGCCGCACCTATTGCAACGAAATACTTGGAGTTTTCCGGGAATATAACCTCCTCCGGCTTTAATTGCAGCGTTTCTATGAAACGCTTTCTGAGCTCGGATAAATATGTAAGCGGTCCGCCGAGAAATGCCACATTTCCCTTAATCTTATGTCCGCATGCCAGTCCGCTTATGGTTTGATTTACAACCGCCTGGAAAATAGATGCTGCCAAATTCTCTATAGATGCTCCGTCGTTTATAAGCGGCTGAATATCGGTCTTAGCGAATACTCCGCAGCGAGCGGCGATAGGATAAATTATATCATAATTTTTTGCGGCCTCATTCAGACCGTTACCGTCCGTATTCAAAAGTATTGCCATTTGGTCGATAAACGCTCCTGTGCCTCCCGCACAGGTTCCGTTCATTCTCTGCTCTACGGTGCTTCCGAAATATGTAATCTTTGCATCTTCTCCTCCAAGCTCGATTACAACATCGGTCTGCGGTATAAGCTTTTCGACTGCCAGTGAGCAGGTCACAACCTCCTGCTCAAATCTTGCTTTTATTTTGTCTGCTAATGAAAGTCCTCCCGAGCCGGTAATCACAGCCTTTACCGAGAGGTCTCCTTTTTCTGCTTTCAACTGCTCTAAAAGTTCACTTACCTTATTGAAAACGCTTGACATATGTCTTTCGTATCTCTGATAAAGAACTTCTCCGTTTTCATCAAGTAAAATCAGTTTTACAGTAGTAGATCCTACATCAATTCCAAGTCTCATATTTCCCTCGTAGTTCGTAAGTCTTCTGTTCTTTTCAAACCGTCATATCTTTTAATAAAAAACCACACACTGTTTCACAATAGCTATTATAACACCGATACCCGTTAAAATGATGTTAAGATTGTGTATTAAATTGTTCAAAAAGACTGAAATTTCAACATTAGACACATTTTTAATTTCTGTCGTTTTTGTTTTCGGTATTATACGATTTTGTTTGCTCTTTGCCCGAAAGTTTAGTATACTTATAGCATGAAATGTACTATAAGCAAAAGAAAATGGCAGGCAATTTACAGACTTTTGGACAGGGTCAGTCCCATAGACGGTGACTGCGGCAAGCTCTGCGGTGCTGCCTGCTGCACCTGCGGCGGTTCATTAAGCGAGGAAGAAAGCGAAAATTTCGGAATCTATTTATATCCCGGCGAAGAAAAAATTCACAGCAGAAAGGAAGATTGGCTCGAATGGTCTGTGGAAAATGCCGAGGATTATGATTTCCCCGATTCATGGATCGGTAAGCTTTACTTCGTAAGATGTAAAACCCCGCCTGTCTGTCCGAGAAATATGCGACCGTTTCAGTGCCGTACCTATCCGCTTTCACCTTATCTTGACGAGAACGGCGTGCTCGAGCTTGTCTATAATGATGAGGAGCTTCCGTACAGCTGCCCGCTTATCGAAGATGAAATCCCGCTTAACGATGATTTTGTCAAGGCAACATTTACCGTATGGAAGCATTTAATCCGTGACCCTTACATCCGTGATCTTGTGGAAATGGATTCACGTTTACGAGATGAAGCGGAATAAGTCCCCAAATGTCCGTAAACAGCAACTATACAGCATAGTAATGCTTAAAACTAAACCGAAGCTAAACTCAAGCGAACAAAATCTCACAAAAAAGAACAATCCGAAGCAAGGCATTTGCTGCAC
>CAZLTX010000036.1:0-3743 GCA_964562555.1 uncultured Oscillospiraceae bacterium | reverse complement strand
ATCGCACTGTATGTCAAGCCGAGCAGCTCTGCAAGCGGAAATGCTGCCCACGAAAGCGTAACTCCACCGATATGAATTAAAATATAAGCAAGCGGTAAGATACCTACGAGCTGACGGATTACCGAGCAGCATAAGCTGTAAACACCGTGTCCCGTTCCCTGGAAAAGCGTTCCGGTGATAATTCCGAATGCCGCAGGCAGGAAGCATATACTGATAATTCTGAGTGCAGGTATACCTATTTCAAGCATATCGTCAGACGCATCAAACATCAGCAAAAGCTGTTTAGGCAAAAGCTGGAACAGTACAAGTCCGCAAGCCATTACAATCACCGCAAATTTCAGAGCCTCCTTGTATGTTTCCATAAGTCGGTTTCTGTCCTTGGCTCCGTAATTGTACCCCATTATCGGCATTGCACCCTGATTGAGTCCGAATACCGGCATGAATACGAACGACTGAATCTTGAAATATATACCGAGTACCGCAACCGCCGTTGTCGAGAAGTCAACGAGTATCTTATTGTAGAAGATGATCATTACCGAGCCGATGGACTGCATTACTATGGATGGAAGTCCTACCTTATATATATCGGCAACAATTCTCCAGTCAATCTTAAAGCCTCGAATTGTAAGCTTAACCAGATGGTCACCCTTAAAGGTTATAACTGCTCCTACAATCATACCGCAGAGCTGTCCGAATACAGTTGCAATAGCAGCTCCCGCAACTCCCATTTCCGGTGCACCCAGCAGTCCGAAGATAAGTATCGGGTCTAAGATTATATTGACCACGGCACCGGTTAAGCTGCATATCATAGGCCCTACCATATTGCCTGTCGCCTGTAATATCTTTTCGAAAACCACCTGAATATTCACGAAAAGTGAACCTATGCATACGATTGCCATATATGCACATGCCTCTTCATATATATATGTTCCTTTTTCGGCATAGCTCGAAACGAAAATTCCCGTAAAAAACAGACCCACTATCAGGAAAACAAAATAGTTCAAAACGCCTATACGAAGTCCTGTGCTTGCCGCCTGATCTGCCTCTTCCTGTCTTTGTGCCCCGAGTCTTCTGGCTATAAGCGAGTTGATACCCACTCCGCTGCCGACCGAAAGTGCTATAATCAGCATCTGTATCGGATTTACGATTGAAACGGCTGTTAAAGCGTCCTCACTTATCTGTGCCACGAAAATGCTGTCCACGATGTTGTACATCGCATTTATCGTCATTGATAAAATTGCAGGCCATGCCATGTTTACGAGCAATTTTTTTATAGGCATGGCACCCATTTTGTTTACATGTTCTCTTTCTTCCATTATTACCTCTCCGCCAAAAATTTCAATACAACAAGATTTTATTATACATTATTTAGTTTACAAATTCAAGATTTATGGTATGATATTGCATGTGAAGTTTTAGTGATAATATTTTGCACTGCTCACATTCAATTCAGAAAGGATTTTTTATGACTACAAGATTAGAAGCAATACAAAAAAGACGAATTTTCGGAATTATTTCTCACCCCGATGCCGGTAAGACCACTCTTACCGAAAAGCTACTGCTGCACGGCGGTGCCATTCGTGAGGCGGGTACCGTAAAAGCACGCAGAAACAGCAAATTTGCAACCTCGGACTGGATGGAAATCGAAAAGCAGAGAGGTATTTCCGTTACCTCTTCCGTAATGCAGTTCGAATATGACGGCAAGGTAATTTCCATCATGGATACTCCCGGACACAATGACTTCGGCGAGGATACCTATCGTATTCTGACCTCCGTAGACAGTGCCGTCATGGTTATCGACGGTGCCAAGGGTATCGAAACGCAGACGAAAAAGCTTTTCAAGGTATGCTCCATGCGTGGCATTCCGATTTTCACTTTCATAAACAAAATCGACCGTGAAACCAAGGATCCGTTTGATTTGGTTCAGGAGCTTGAAGATGTCCTCGGCCTGCCTTCTGTTCCTGTTACATGGCCTATAGGCAACGGTCTTAATTTTGAGGGCATATATGACATTCTCAAGAACGAGGTTCATCTCTACAAAGCAGGCAAAGCCATCAAGTCTATCAGCCTCGGCGAGGACGGAGTTTTCGGTCCCGAACTCGAAAACGAAATCGCAGGCTATAATTTGAGTGCTCTCCGTGACGAAATCGAGCTGATTCAAGGTGCCGGAAACGACTTCGACGCAGAGCTGATTTCCAAAGGAAAGCTTTCACCTGTTTTCTTCGGTTCAGCACTTGCTGACTTCGGAACCATTCCTTTCCTGGAGCACTTCCTTGATATGTCCCCTGCTCCGGGTGCCCGCAAAACCACTACGGGCGAGGTACAGCCGACAGATGATTATTTCAGCGGCTTTATTTTCAAAATTCAAGCGAACATGAACCCTGCTCACCGTGACAGACTTGCATTTTTCCGTATATGCTCGGGAACCTTCGAGCGTGGCATGAGCGTCAGACTTTCCAGAACCGGCAAAGAAATGAAGCTTGCACAGTCAACCATGCTGATGGCAAATGAGCGTGAAAATGTCGAAACTGCCATCGCCGGAGATATCATCGGTATCTATGATACCGGAAACTATCAAATCGGTGATACTCTTACGACTACCAAGGAACCGCTTTTCTTCGAGCCGCTCCCGACTTTCCCGCCGGAGCTTTTCTGCCTGGTAATGCCTAAGGATACCATGAAAGCAAAGCAGTTCCAAAAAGGTGTGGATCAGCTCGCTCAGGAGGGTGCTATTCAGGTTTATCGCAATCAGTACAACGAGGTTGTCATCGGTGCTGTCGGACAGCTCCAATTCGAGGTCTTTGAATACCGTCTTAAGAACGAATACAATGCTGCCGTTCGCATGGACAGACTTGATTTCAGCGTCGCAAGATGGGTAGATACAGATAATGTCGAGGCATTGAAAGACATACTCGACTCACGAACCATGCTCGTGTTCGACCACTTCAAACGCCCGCTAATACTGTTTGCCAACCAATTTACCCTGCAATATTTCCAAGAAAAACACTCCGACATCAAGCTTATAGAAGCACTCGATGTCGCAGCACAGTAAACAAACAAGCTTTGATAACTAATAGGGAACTTCATCAATATGATAGAATAAGGTTCCCTATTTTATCCGCATTTTACGGCTGCCGCCGAATTTTGAGTAAAAAAACAACGGCTCGTCAGTCGTTGTTTGATTGTCTAAGTAAAACCACGCGTTCGACGCGTGGTTGGTTTTTTCGCAGATGATTGATGAACGGCGGAAATGAATATTTTAGATAACTAGCGGCACTTTTTACTCTGATAAGTCGCTACCCATTGATGTGGTAACTTAGGCTCGTTTTAATCCTGTAAGATTTTCAGATATTTGTCCAGCCTTGCGTTGATATATCCTGCAAAGAGATTTTCCATTGCGGAGAGATCATGCTTCACATGGTATGCGTCAAAGGCATCGTAGTAAGCCAGACGATCTGTGAACTTGATGTCAATGGGCGGATAGCCTGCCTTCATCAGTTCCAGATTTACAAGCAATCTGCCCGTTCTGCCGTTGCCGTCGATGAAGGGGTGAATGCCCTCAAACTCAATGTGAAAACGAGCCAGCTTTGTAACGATGTGTTCCGTGCTATTGGCATAATCGTGCAAAAGCTGCTCCATCTTCTCCTGAATGAGATACGGCTCTACAGGCTCATGCTGTGCACCCATAATGCGAACAGGAACACGACGATATACGCCTCGGTCATCTTTTTTATCGGCAAGAA
>CAZLTX010000035.1:3646-9072 GCA_964562555.1 uncultured Oscillospiraceae bacterium | reverse complement strand
GATTTTGTATATATCTCAAAAATTACCATGGTGATTTTGAATTGATGAATGACATGAACATTGGTGATGTTATATAATATCAGAATCGGTATGAAAAATGGAGAGCCGGCACATATATATTTGCCGGAGGTGTGGGAGAATGTTTTACAAAGAAACTGTACTGAGAAAGCTGCAAAAGCTCCTTTCCGGGAGGGGAAATAAGCTGTTTGACAATCAGGTGTGCTTCTACAATGCCATATTCGGCATGACTAATCCGGAGGCATTTCCGCATGAATCGATTGTATATATGGCGACAGTAAAAAACGATGGATTAAAAGCAGACAAACGCCACGATGTTGAGGATTTTTTCAAAGCCGGATTGGATAAAAGCTCCAGCAACATCGGTAAGCATATCAACGATGAACCCGGTATGGGAATTCCCAAATTTCACTGTCTTCACTATGCACAGGCGGAGTATAAGCGAGAAATATGCAAACGCCTTACGGCGGTAATAAACTACAGTGCCGAACGACATAAGACTGATTTGGGTGAGCTGTTTTTGCGACTGAAAGAGGAACTTGGCTATACGTCCGAGATTTTGACACAGGTGGAATCGGTTGATGCACCTCTGCTTGGCACTATTCTGTACGAGATTGTACAGACTCATTTGGGAGAACGGCGAAGCAACATGCTGCCGGATGAAGAGCTTTTCGGCAAAGTGAACATGAAACAACAGATAGAGGAATACTATCTGACATGTGATTGCTATGAGGCTAACAGTGCAGATTTCTTCTTTGCATTGAAAAGAATGGCACGAAAAAATGTTATTGCATCCAGCAATTTGGCAGGTTTTTATTATGTGGGCATGGAGTTTATTGTGAAGAATGAGGCCGGCGGTCCCCACGGTATCTATGTGGTGGAGCGAAATTTGGAACAAGCAGCTTATTATTTTAAGAGGGCCGCATCAAGTCAACCACCATATGCTCCCGCACTTTATTCTTACGGATACATGGTTTTGCATGGTGAGATAGGAGAAATGGAGCAGGAACAACGTATGGAAACATCGGAGAACTATTACCGACAGGCAGCCGCACAAAAGTTCCACCATGCTGTAAGCGGTCTGGGTGACTTAGCACTGCTGCGTGCAAAACGACTGTTGGAGCAAGCAAACAGTGAAGCATGCTTGGATGCGATTGTAAGTGAATTAGCCACCGCTATCGGATATTTTGATCAGGCACAACAGATGGGCTCATTTTGGGGACCTATCAAAGCGGCACAATTTTTGGACGAACCCGCATATGCACCGTATAGAGAGCAGGCACTGGAACGAGCCGGTCTGAGTGCAGGTCAAACAGCAAGAGAACGCTGGAGGCATGCGGTAGACATGGATAATGTCTTTGCCATGGATGAGCTTGCTGTGTTAGATTTGCGACTGGGATATACTGAGGAAGCACGGGCATTGTTGGAGCAGGCAGCCGAGATGAATTATCCAAATGCGTCCTATCATCTGGCACAGTATTTTTACAGTGAAAGCGGGCTGCAGCCCGATCAAAATGCATATCGTCAATGGTTGGAAAAGGCAGCTCATGATGGCAGTGCCGGAGCCAGCCTGGCACTTGGCGAGTTGGTATTGGCAGCCTGCGAAACTGCGGAAACACTAGAGGAAAAGGAAAAAACAGAAAAACTGGCTTTCGCATGGCTGCAAAAAGCGGAGGAACAGAATTTCGCTTGCTTTGAGAAGGATATATATGAACAACTGCGGAAATTCAGATAGGCATACATTAGCAACTGAAGTTGTGCGAATGTCTTTGCCGTCTATGTGGGCACAGGTATCATCGGTGATAATGCAGTACATAGATGCAGCCATGTTGGGACATCTAAGTGCAGATGCTGCAGCAGCTGTGGGTGTTGTGGCAAGTGCAACTTGGTTGTTTGGTGGGCTGAGTTCCGCTCTGACAACAGGTTTTACCATACAGGCTGCACAGGCAGGCGGCGGCGGGAAACTGAAACAGGCACGCAGTATCATGCGTCATGGACTTTGGACGGTGCTTGTTGTAGGCTTGTGTATGACACTGATGGGACTGTGGCTCAGTGTGCGTCTGCCGATATGGTTGGGTGCAGACCGATCCATACATGATTCGGCAGCTCGGTATTTTCAAATATATGCCGTTTCTATGCCATTTGTACAGCTCAACGGCTATGCGGCGGGGATGCTGCAAAGCAGTGGAAATATGCGTGTGCCCGGACTGTTGACGGCGGTAATGTACGGTATGGATGTAATCCTCAATTTCCTTTTGATTTTTCCGACACGACAGACGAGCCTGTTGTGCTGCTCCGTGACCGTCCCCGGCTTGGGTCTTGGTGTGGAGGGTGCTGCATTGGGTACGGCATTGGCTCAGGCAATCACAGGAGTTTTGATGCTTTATATGCTTCTGTTACGGGAACCGAATATGCATCTACGCAGAGGAGAACGGTTTTTCGCCCCGGGACTTTGGAGTATTTGGAGACAAGCGTTTCGACTTGGCTCACCCATCGCTTTGGAGCAGGTGGTCATGCGTTTTGCACAAACTACGGTGATTGGGATGATTGCACCTCTTGGAAATGTGGCCATGGCTGCTCATTCTCTGGCCATCACTGCGGAAAACTTTGCTTTCATGCCTGCCTATGGCATAGGACTTGCTCAAACGGCCATAACAGGACGAGAAATAGGTGCGGGAGATAAAAAGCGAGCCAAAGCCATGGGTGTGGCAGGAATAGGTTTTGCTGCTGTAATTACAGTACCTTTATCCATAGTGCTGTTCGTGTTTGCACCGCAGATAATGGCTATACTTACGCCTGACGAGGCACTCATTACTCTTGGAAGCGAAATTCTTCGTATCGAAGCTTTTGCAGAGATGATGTACGGCACACAGCTTGTATGCACAGGAATTTTGCAGGGCAGGGGAGATACTTTGATTTCAAGCACACTGATGCTGAGCAGCCTTTGGTTGGTGAGGGTACCGTTGACGGCTTTGCTGATCGGCCCCATGGGTCTTGCCGGTGCATGGCTTGCCATGTGTATTGAGCTGAATGTGCGAGGAATACTTTTTCTGTTGCGTTTTTGCTTTTCCAAACGCTGATTTTACCATGGTGAAATCGGTAGATGCGTTAAAATCAAAATACAAATATGATAGACTATACATGTTATTATGCATAGTCTTTTTTATTTATGTTCCGTCTTAGTTTTGTGTTGGGATATAGAGTTGTATGAAATTATGAAATGGAGAAAAATATATGAGTTTGAAATTCTTGGAGGTCATAAACTATGAAGGCGGTAACGATGTTCTGGTGTGGAAGCATCCTTGCGAGGACTTCAACACAGGTTCGCATCTTATCGTACATGAGTCGCAGGAGGCGTTGTTTCTGTGCAACGGACAAGTAGCAGATGTGTTCGGTCCCGGGCGACATGAACTGAAAACGGAAAATATTCCTCTGCTGCGGCGTTTGCTGAATATTCCTACCGGTGGAGTGTCACCGTTCCATTGTGAGGTTTACTACATAAATAAGTCGATTCCCATGGATCTCAAGTGGGGAACGCCGGATCAAGTAATCGTTATGGATCCGCAGTTCCGAATGCTGGTTCATGCAGGAGCAAACGGCGGTATGGGAGTGCAGATTGAAGACAGCAGAGTATTTTTGGTGAGTTTCAACGGTACGGGAAGGGAATTCACCACAGAAAATCTTACTGCTTATTTCCGGGAAATGATTGTTACCAGGGTGAAATCTCATCTGACGGATATGCTCAGCCGAGTTGGATTTACCATGATCAACGCACATCTGAATGAGTTTTCGGCATCTATGCAGGAAAGATTAGGTGCGGAGATGGCCGAATTCGGTGTAAGGTTGGTTAAGTTCTTTGTATCGGGTGTCCGTATGGACGATCAGGATTATGAAAAGGTGCAGACTATACTCAGCGATGCAACAGGGATGGACATCATGTCAGCCGCAGAAGGCCGCAGAACTCAGACGCTGGCACAAGCAGAAGCAGCAGCGGAAAAATTCCGCATGGATACACTGGGTTACAATTGGACAGATCAACAGGTGGCTAAAATTGCGGAGGAGTATGCAAAGAATCCGGGCAGTGCCAACAACATCGGCAGTATGGCGGCACAGATACCGTTGGGATTAGGTATGGGACAAATGATGCACAGTGCAGCTAAGCCGTTGCTGGAGCAGGCATTTTCTCAGCCTCCTAAGGCTTTTGCTCATCAGAATACATCTATTGCAGAAGTTGATTCTCCTTTTGGCGTGGCACCGGGGCCGCTGAAGGCGAAAACGGAGGAAGTATATTCTGATGCACATGTAGAGGAGAACCCTGTGGAAGTTTTGAAAAAGCTGAAAATCATGTTGGATGAAGGATTGATTCCTCAAGATGTTTACGACAGGAAGATGCAGGAAGTCCTCAGTCGAATGTGAGAAAGGAGCGAAAATATGAAATATCGAATCGGTTTTTCCTTAGGATATGTCCTTGTATTTTTGGCCTGTGAAGGTATTTTGTTTCTGCTGACCGGTTTTGAAAGAGCGGGAGCGTGGCTTGGAATGGTTTGTAGCATTGTTGTATTGGGTCTGTGTTTGGAAAGCGTCCGAAAGAACGCTTTCAGAGGGGGAATTTTTCACTTAAGAGCAGCTTTGGGCGTGGTTTTGACGGCTTTTTATGTGCTTCAGCTGATAGTTGGAGGTATAGTCGCTTTTTTACCGCTGAAATGGGGCTTAATCGCAGAAATTATACTGCTTGCGGCATGCTTGCTGTGCGGCGGCGGAACTTTGCTTGGCGGACAAATGATTGAAGACGGAGAATTGTACCGAAAAAATTGTGAGAAATGAGGAAAAATTTCAGGGTTGCTGAAAACATAAAAGTCTATAGATTTAAGTGATAAAGGAGAAAACAGCGATGGAAAAATTACAGTGCAGCGTGTGCGGCGGAACATTGATCATGAGTGATGACGGCGAAAGGGCTGTGTGCGAAAGCTGTGGTATGAGTTTCAAAAAGGAAACTGTGAAAAAAATGATTATGGAGCTGTCAGGTCCGGTACAGGTAGAAGGCATTCAGAACAGCACATCTCTTGTAGAAAGAGCAGAAGTTTTTTTGCGGATAGGTGAATTGCACAGTGCAGAAGAGGTCTTCAGAAAACTGACATACGAGTATCCTGCCGACTATCGCGGTTGGTGGGGACTGACCCGATTGATGGACTGGGAAAAGTATTTCTATGACAGTGGTACGGGCGAGGCTGCCATGCCATTGGTGTGCCTGCGTGCAATGGAATTTGCACCGGAGGATGTAAAAGATGAGATACGGGCTTATTTTGAAGAGAGGATATACACAGTCAAGTCAAATACAGATGAACGACTGCAGCAGGAAGAAGCGGAGTCACGAGCTAAGGCAGCAGAGAAAGAAGCAGAGGCACGAG
>CAZLTX010000035.1:0-3546 GCA_964562555.1 uncultured Oscillospiraceae bacterium | reverse complement strand
CACGAGCTAAGGCAGCAGAGAAAGAAGCAGAGGCACGAGTGAAGGAAGCAGCGAAAGAAGTGGAGTACATTTCTGACCGCATAGCCTATTTGTCGACTCAGATCAAGGACGAGAATAAAATCTTTGTAAATAACAAGCGGTATGGAGATCGCCGCCCAATCACCGTAGGGAATATTATTGCCTTGGCTCTCGGCTGTGGATTGACATATGCTGCGTGGTTTGAATTTCACCCCGTAGGAACGCCTGTCGTTACGCTGATAGGAATTGGTCTGCCGATATTTTTCTTACTGCGTCGTATAAATAGGATAAAAGGTCATCGTGATTTTGCAGTGGAACTGAAAAGAGAGCAGAAAAAGGCACAGCAGGAACTGCCGGCAGCGAAAAAAGAGCTAGAAGATGCGAGAGCGGCTTTGCAGGTCATTCGAGAGTCCAAAGAGGTGGAGTGATGACTCTCTTTCAAGGAACAGAATTGGAGGACGGTCGCTATCTGGGGCTGATTGTCCGTGAAGTGAAAGCTCTGCCACATGTAGATGTGTTCGGCTCTGATGCAGAACGCTTGAGAAAGATATTTAGTGCCTTGCTTGAGGATTTGACTCAGCTGTGCGGAGAGTCTGCATCATTGGAGCTTATGTGGATTTCCCAAGCAATAAGCGGACAAAAGTTCCCCGCACGGGTACGATTGTTCATACTGCTGCGAAAGCTGTCAGCTACGGAAGTACAGGCGGAGAATGAGATGGATGTATTCATTTCCGGCATGGAGGCAGTACTCATACGCAGTGGTTATTCTCTGTCAGAAGGAGAAGCGTTGCCGGAATTACTGAAACATTCAGACGGTCAGCTACATGCCCTTGTACGCCGAGAAAAGCTGCCTATGAGCTTTATGGCACGTTTTCCTTATTACCACTATGATACGCTGCAAGGATGTTCGGTTGATTTTGAATCTCTTCTGACAGCTCTGTGCAGTGCTCCCGGAGCCATATTGTCAGTACAGGTTATTCCGACGTCGCTTACGGCGGATGAGCAATTCGCCTCGGAACAAATGCGTATGATGTTGCTGCAGGAGCTTAGCGGGAGTTCGGGACAAGTCATGTCTCTGGGGGACGATGGTGCTCGTATTCCGTTGGAGGCTTACAACTATTATGCACAGGACAGCGGTTCGCGTTTCCTGCTTAATTTGCTGATAAGCGGCGATCCTGCGGCATGTGCCGCTCTGCTTGCGAGGACACAAACTGTAATGCGAGGCGTGTCCCTAACGGACATAAATCTGACAGGAGCATTTTCCCTAAATAATGATTTGCTGTTTTCACCGTGGAATATAAGCAACGCTTTGATATACAGATATAGAGATGGAATACTGTGGCAGAATTTACGGGGCATGGAGGCTATTATGCGTCTGCCGTACATATATACGGCAGATGAAACAAGCTGTTTGTTTCAGATACCTGTTGATGACGGCAGTTTACCGGGAATTATCAGTAATCGTGTTGATCTGTCAGGAACGCTTTTCGACAAAGCTGTCCTGGCGGAGGACAACATAATTTTTGGTCATCCGATCGGCGATGACCAAGTGCGTATCGGTGCACCTATGAAGGCCTTTACTCGTCACGGTCTGATTGTGGGTACACCGGGTACGGGAAAAACAACTTTTTCCGTGGATATGCTGCTGCAGTTTTACGAAAAAGGTATCCCGTTTCTGGCAATTGAGCCGACGAAGACAGAATATCGTGCTATGATAGATGCAATTGAGGACTTGCAGATTTTCACTCCCGGGAACAGTGCTGTATCGCCGTTTTTGTGCAACCCATTCCTGCCGCCTCGCGATATTACCGTGGAAAAATACATACCCAGTCTGGTCAGTGCATTTCAAGCCGCTTTTTCCATGCCTTCGCCACTGGATATGATTTTTCTGTCTGCGGTTAGAGCAGCCTATACGAAATACGGTTGGAAGAACAGCAGCAAAGCAGGAGATCCGGATGTAAGCTTATTCGGTCTGTATGAATTTATTCTCTGCTTTAAGGAGATTGTGGCAAATTCGGGTTACAGCGGTGAGGTACGCAGCAACTTACAGTCCGGAGGCACGCTGCGTCTGATGAATCTATTGGAGCAGAATGCAAGCATATATGATACCATTCATACCGTTCCGTTGGATGATTTGTTATCCAGGCCTACGGTGCTTGAGCTGAACGCTATCGAGAATCAAGAACAGAAGGCACTGCTCATGGCATTGCTGCTGATATCCATCTGCACGCACACAAAGCAGAACCAAAAGGGTGATGGCGAGCTGAAAAATATAATTCTTATGGATGAAGCCCATGTGCTGCTGGCAGGAAAATCTCGTGCCGACGGGGCAAGCGGGCAGGATACAACTGTTCGTGCCTTGCAAAACATGATTGCCGAGATTCGTTCATACGGTACAGGTATTCTCATTGCCGATCAGTCGCCTACGGCAGTTAGCCGACCGATTGTAGCTAATACAGACATCAAAGTGTCTTTTCGTTTGGTACAGGGAGAGGAAAAAGCGGCTCTGGCGGACAGCACGGGAATGACGGATAACCAGAGGCAGCATTTGGGTCGTTTGGGAGTAGGTGAGGCGTTTGTGTATTACAGCATGTTGGAATCGCCTCAACTCATTAAGACTACGGACAGCAGAGCTGATAAGGGAATACGTCTGTCGGTTCCGGATTATGAGATTGCACGACGCATGACATATTGGATGAATCACAGAGATTTACTGAAACCGTATCGAGAATGTAAATTATGTGCTGCATGCACCGACGGCTGTGATATAAATCTACGAAATAAGGCAGACTACTATGCCGCACGAATTTTGCAGGAAAACAGTGTAAAAATGAAAGACCGCAATATAGCAGCACAGTATGTAATTATGTTGCACAAGCCATTGCTCATTTGGGAAGGGACAAGGGGTGAGGACTTTGAACGACTGTGCTTCTGCACTCGCCTGCGACTTTTGAGGAAGATAGCATTGGAAAAGGGTTTTGTATTTACACAAAAGGAAACAGAAACGATTTTGATACAGCAGGAGAAAGGAGAATAAGGTATGTGCGATGAATTTGGAGAAAATATTGATGTAAGTGATGATACATGTATGAACAGCGATGTTTCTTGTGAAGAAGGCATAGATTTTGAAACTGTGGACGATGTGTATGAAGCCGATCGCTTGGATGAGATAGAGATTTTAGAAGAAAACGGCGATACTCATACTGTGGCGGAACAAATGGAGGCACTGTACGGTGAAAATCCGGTGGAGGTGCTTACGCCTGCTCAAGAGGGGCTGCGTGAGTTTGAGGAGTCCTCGCAAGAACGAATTGAAGAGATTCGAGAACATAAAGAGGCTTTGACAGACCTACGGGCCGCATTGATAGCGGGTGATGCGGATGCTTTGGAATTATTCGGTTTGGAAACACCTGACACATCTGAAGAAGAAGGACATCAAAAGATACTGACACGCTAACGGCGATATTATACTATACTGACGGTGAGAAAGATAAAGCGAGTGCCAAACAGAAGAATGGCACTCGTTTTTTG
>CAZLTX010000034.1:0-9196 GCA_964562555.1 uncultured Oscillospiraceae bacterium | reverse complement strand
CCGCCGGAGCTCTGATACCGCTGAATCCGCTGAACGCACTGATTGTCGGAGTGCTCGGACTGCCCGGTGCGGTTCTGCTGCTGATACTTGCCCTGTAACATTATCGTAACGGAGAGCTTGTCGCAGAAAGCATATGCTGCCGATTGCTTGCAAAGCAGAAATACAAAACAGGCTGCCCTAAACGTTTTGACATGACGGGCAGCCTGTTTTACTTACTGATTAGATTTGTTTTATTTTGCGGTTTTCTTGTTCCCGCTGATAGCTACAAAGAAGAATACAACGAGCAGAATACCTGCGATTATGTATCCGATAGCCGTGGAATTAAGCTTTCCGATAGTTACCTGAGTAAAGAAACCGGAAACCGAGCCTGCGAAGATGAACGCCATTGCGATAGGTGTGATAACCTTCATACATGCCTTGTAGAAGAAATCAAAGGTAGGATTTTTCTTGCTGCCGATGTCGATTTCCTCCAAAACAGGGTCGATTTTAAGCTCCCAACCAACCATAAGAGCCATGAGCATAGCACCGAGCGGCATTGCGATACCCTCGGACCAGCAGTCCATGAAGTCGAGGAAGCAGTCGTTCCAAGCATCTGTACCCCAGAAGGTGAAGATTCCGGAAGCACCCAAACCGTCGATTGCCACCAAAAGAGCCTCAACCGTAATAGCCGCACAAACCCAGAGAGTAACCTTTTCCTTCTTGCGTTCCTTGCCCTTGATAGCGGCATCGTCCATGAAGAAAGCGGTAATTACCTCGATGAGCGAGATTGCCGACGAAAGAGCAGCTATGAATACCAGTATATAGAACACAACGCCGAACAGAGGACCGATGGTACCCATTGCAGCGAATACGTCCTGAAGAGTTACGAATAAGAGCTTAGGTCCGCTGAGCTGAATGTCAGCGTAAGCCGTTCCGTTAGCTATACCGTTTGCAACGGCTGCCGGAATAACCGCAATACCCGAAAGCAAAGCCATGGTTGTATCCGCAATTACGATAACGACGGAGTTTTTCTTAAGATTTTCCTCCTTACCGAGATAGGAGCCGTAGGTAACCATCGCACCCATTGCAAGCGAAAGCGAGAAGAACATCTGACCGCCTGCGATAGCCAGTATATTCAGAAGCGACGGAGTTGATTCGAAGAAGCCCGCCTCAACGGCATAACCAGGCTTGAACATGAATTTCAGGCCCTCCATTGCACCCGGCAAAGTCAAAGAACGGCAGATAACGATTATGAGCATTAAGAAAAGTGCAGGCATTCCGACCTTGTTGAACTTTTCTACGCCCTCGGAAACATGTCCCTTGTTGATGAAATAGCAGATGACGATGAACAGCAGCGTGAACATCGCACAGCCGAACGGATTGGTGAGCATAGCACCGAAAGTAGCACCGCCTTCAAGATTGATTGAGAAAAGATTTTGAAGTCCGAAGCTGAGCTCGGCAAGGTTCAGCGACAGATATTGCAGGCAATATCCGCCCAAAACGGTGTAAAAGCTCATGATAAGGAACGGAGCCAAAACAGCAAGCCAGCCGATCCATTTGAACTTCTTTGAAATCTGATGATATGCACCTACAGGGCCGAGTCTTGTCTTACGACCGATGGCAAGCTCCGAGGTCATGATAACGAAACCGACGAAAATCGCCAAAAGCAGATATATAATCAGAAACGAAAATCCGCCGCACCTTCCCATCTTATAAGGAAAGCCCCAGATGTTTCCAAGACCTACGGCAGAGCCTATTGCTGCCATCAGAAAGCCGAAAGTGCTCCCCCAAGAGCCACGATTGTTCTCCATATAAAGATCCTCCTAAATTAAATATGTGAATAAAATGAATGATTTTCTTAATTATTTTAGCAAGAAACACGAAAATTGTCAATTAAAAGAAAAAAAGTTAAAATATTTTGTGGAAAAAAACAAAAAACATCGGAAAATGTAGGAATAATTTGGTTACCGCACATCAATAAAAAATAGTGCAACAAAAAACACGAAAGCTGTGGTATACTTAAGGGTAAAGCAAGCACGAAACAAAGCTCGACAGAGCTGAGTCGAAACAAAGCATAAAAATTACGCAAGACAAGGAGAGTAACGCATCATGGCAATCGAAAAAGTAAGAGAATATTTTAAGCAATTTGGAATAGAAGATAAGATAATGGAATTCGAGGTATCGAGTGCAACTGTAGAGTTGGCGGCACAGGCGGTCGGAGTGGAGGGAGCACGCATATGCAAGACGCTCTCCTTCAAGGACCACGAGGACGGCTGCATACTGATACAGACAGCAGGGGATACTAAGATAGACAACCGCAAATTCAAGGATACCTTCGGTTTCAAGGCTAAAATGCTCACAGCCGAGGAGGTTGTGGAATTTACGGGACACGCAATCGGCGGAGTCTGTGCCTTCGCAATAGAAAATCCTAAAGTAAAAATCTACTGCGACGAGTCGATGAAGCGTTTCGACACCGTATTTCCGGCATGCGGCAGCTCCAACAGTGCCATAGAATTTACCTGCGAAGAGCTTTATCGCTATTCGAACGCACTCGAATGGATAGATGTGTGCAAGCTGCCGGAGCAGGAGGCATAGCGTAAAAAGGCGGACAGATATACCGAATATATCAGTATTGGTATGGCAGCGTCAGGCTGTATGATGTATGAACCTAAAGGGGGAATCAGAGTATGAAAACAGAAAAGACAGGAACAAGCGGGCTGAAAAGTGAATTTATCATGTTTGCAAGTCTTACCGTCGCATCGGCTGCTTTGGCTTTCAACCTGAAAAGCTTTATCAACACGGGCGGTCTGCTGCCGGGCGGCTTCAGCGGAGTGGCAATACTCACGCAGCAGATACTTGAAAAATTTTTGAATATAAGCGTACCGTACTCGTTCATCTATCTGCCGATAAACCTGATACCGGCATACATAGGCTTCAGATATATAGGTAAAAAGTTTACGATATATTCCTTTTATTTGGTAATCCTGTCGAGTATTCTGACGGATATCTTTCCTGCGGTCACGATAACCTACGATATCCTGCTGATTGCGATATTCGGCGGACTGATTCAAGGTGCAACGGTCAGCCTGGCACTTATCAGCGGAGCCAGCGGCGGCGGAACGGACTTCATAGCTATATTTTTCTCCGAGAAAAAAGGTGTAGATGTGTGGAATTACATCTTGCTCGGCAATGTTGTGATACTGACGACGGCGGGAATACTCTTCGGCTTTGACAAAGCCCTATATTCGATCATTTTCCAGTTTACCTCGACACAGGTGCTCGGTACCCTGTTCAAACGCTATCAGCAGGATACGCTGCTCATCATCACAGACCAGCCGATGGCGGTTTACGGCAAAATCCGTGAGCTGACGCACCACGATGCGACACTGATAGAGGGCAGCGGCTGCTACGAGGGAGCAGAAAGACACATACTCTACTCTGTAATCGGCAGAGAGCAGGTCGATAAAGTCATCGGAGCCATCAAGCAAATAGACGAACACGCCTTCATAAACGTGATAAAGACCGAACAGATAAACGGCAGATTCTACAGAACACCAACGAAATAGCGACTCTTAAAGGCTCTCTTCAGCAAGAGAGCTTTTTCTTTTTTTATAAAAATGAAAAAAAACTGCCGAGGGTTATAATTGCTCTGGGCAGTTTTACACGGATTATTAAATAAGGCAGTTTCCGTCCATTTCCGGCGGTATCGGAAGCCCCATAAGCTGCAGCAGGGTAGGTGCGATGTCTGCGAGCTTTGCTGCGGGAGATGCCGAATTGTCACAGGTGCGGTACTCTTCCTTAAAAACGCACGGAGTATTGCTGATGTGCATGAGAGGAACCGGATTTGTCGAGTGTGCGGTGACAATGTTTCCGTCCGAATTGAGCATACAGTCGGCGTTGCCGTGATCCGCAGTCAGCAAAATCTGACCATCTGCGGCAAGAACCGCATCGACAACCCTCTGCACGCAGCTGTCAAGAGCCTCGACTGCTTTGACCGCGGCATCGAACACGCCCGTATGTCCGACCATATCGGCATTGGCAAAATTCAAAATTATAAGATCGTAAATCCCCGTTTGAATTTCCTCTATCACCTTGTCAGTTACTTCAAAGGCACTCATTTCAGGCTTAAGATCGTATGTGGCAACCTTCGGTGACGGTATCAATATTCTGTCCTCAAGCGGGTTTTGAGCCTCAACTCCGCCGTTGAAGAAGAAGGTAACATGGGCGTATTTTTCCGTTTCCGCAATGCGGAGCTGAGTAAGTCCGCAGGCGGAGATGTATTCACCGAGCGTGTTATGTATGGTCTGCGGCGGAAATGCGATTTCGACATTAGGCATAGTCGCATCGTATTGTGTCATGCAGACATAGACAAGATTCTTGACGGTTTTCTTGCGTACAAAGCCGTCAAAATCGGGGTCAACGAAAGCACGTGTAAGCTCTCTGGCACGGTCAGGTCTGAAATTGCAGAAGATAACGGCATCGTTGTCGTTTACGGTACAAGCGGAGGCTTGAGCTGCTGTGCCGAGGTCACATACTGTCGGCAGGATAAATTCATCGCTCAGCTCGTTCGCATACGCACTGCGTACAGCCTCCGAGCCTGATGCGGCGTGAAGTCCCTCACCGAGAGTGAGTGCGTCATATGCCTTTTCGAGTCTTTCCCAGCGTTTGTCACGATCCATGGCATAGTAGCGGCCGGATACAACGCCTATTCTGACAATTTTCTCAATATCCTCTATATATCCTATACCCGAAGTAGGCGGCACATCTCTGCCGTCCATGAAGCAGTGGAGAACGATATTTGAAACCTTGCGGCTTTCTGCGAGGCGGATTGCCGCTTTTATGTGGTCTATATGACTGTGAACACCGCCGTCTGACAAAAGTCCGAAGATGTGCAGCGTGGATTTTTCATTCAGCACATGGTCTATCGCATGGTTCAGTGCGGCATTTCCTGCGAAAATGCCGTCGTCTATGGCTTTGGTAATGCGGGTCAGCTCCTGGTAGACTATACGACCTGCACCTATATTCAGATGACCGACCTCTGAATTTCCCATCTGACCCTCGGGGAGGCCGACGGCAAGCCCGCTCGCCGCAAGCTTGATGTGCGGGCAGCTTTGAAAAAGCCTGTCGAGGTTCGGAGTTTTCGCAGCCTCGACAGCATTGCCGTCGGCCGACGGATTCAGCCCGTAGCCGTCCAAAATCATCAGCATGGTCGGGCGTTTGCGAGCTTCATTTGTATTTGAAAATAAATTTTTGTTTGAACTTGTCATAAAAGTACCTGCTTTCCGTGTCCCAAAGGACAAATATATTTCCAAATCGGACACTTTCATGGTAAAATGATAACATAAGACTGCAAAAATGGCAAGCAGCGCGGAGCTGCGAAAGGACGACGGTAAAAAGCGTATGAAGTGGACAAGAGAGCAGGAGCGTGCGATTACGCTCAGAAATAAAAATATTTTGGTGGCAGCTGCGGCAGGCTCCGGTAAAACCGCCGTGCTGGTCGAAAGAATAAAAAGGCTGATACTTGAGGACGGCTGCGGCATAGACAACATGCTTATAGTCACCTTCACGAATGCGGCGGCAGCGGAAATGAAAGAAAAAATAGAGGTGGCGATACACAAGGAAATTTCGGAAAATCCTGCGGCGGCACCGAAGCTGAAAAGGCAGCTTGATCTGATGCCGCTTGCAAATATAAGCACCTTCCATGCGTTTGCACTGGAGGTAATTCGCCGCTATTTCTATATCATCGACATAGATCCGAACTTCAAGATATGTGACAATGTGCAGCAGGAGCTTCTGAAGGAACAGGCGTTGGACGAGCTGATGAAACAGTATTATGATGAGGCGAGTCCGGAGTTTTTCGCATTTTTGAACAGATACAGCGGCGACAGGAATGACAGCAGATTCAGAAATACGGTGCGAAAAACCTTTGAAGTAATTCAAAGCCTGCCGGAGCCGTATCCTTGGCTTGAGGCGGCTGTCGAAGAGCTTAATACTGATTTTGACGAGTTTTCGCAGGGCAAAATCGTCAGCTTTATCATGCGTGATGCCAAGGAAAGGCTGCAAGAGGCTGCGGCGGAGCTTGAAAAGGCGGCAGAGGAGGCACAGCGGGAAAACCACGAGGGTGTGTGCGAGATCACTGCGATATATGTGAATTTGGCACAGGGACTTTTGAACGCAGCCGAGGCAGGCGATTTCGAAATACTGGCTGCCATGCTTGACGGGGTTAAAATGCCTACGCTGGCGAAAAAGTATTTCAAAGCCGACGAATTGCATACGCAGGAGAGGCTGAACGAACTGAAGGAGCAGCTTGAGTATGCCAGAGAGCCGCTTAAGGAAACAGTTACCGCATTAAAAAAGGACTATTTTTACGACAGCCTGAGCAACCTTCACGGGCAGATGCGGGCGACCTACGGGGACGGGAAATTTTTCCTCAAAGTCATGGAGGACTACCGAGATATTTTTGCAGAGCTTAAAGCGGCAAAGGGCGTGGTCGATTTCAGCGATATAGAGCATTTTGCGTTTGAGATACTCAAGGACGAGGAGGCTGCTGAGTATTACAGGGAAAAATTTTCATACATATTTATAGACGAATATCAGGACAGCAATATTTTGCAGGAGGCTTTGATAGCGAAAATCAAGAGAGCAAACAACCTCTTCATGGTCGGTGATGTCAAGCAGAGCATTTACAAATTCAGACTTGCCGAGCCGGAGATATTTCAGGGCAAATACCGTGCCTATGCACAGGAGGAGGAAGAAGCCGAGCGTGATGGAACGGAAAGCCTTTCCGAGAGAATAGACTTGAACAAAAATTTCAGAAGCAAGAAATCGGTCATCGACTTTATCAACAGAATTTTCTTCAAAATCATGCCCGGCTACGACGAAAACGCCGCCCTGTATTTGGGCGACCCCTTCGGCGAGCAATGCAATTTTATGCCAAAGCTCTTTCTTACCGAGGTGCCTTGGACTGCGGACGTTGAAATCGACGATGAGCTGAAAAACATGATAAAGGTCGAGAAGGAAGCACTGTCTGCGGTTAAGATTATCAAGGACATGCTCGGCAAAACGATTTTTGACAGCAAAAAGGGAGCAGAAAGACCGCTTGAGAAACGTGACATAGTAATTCTGATGCGTGGCATCAAAAATTACGGCGATATTTTCTACAAAGTCCTGAGCGACAACAATTTGCCGACCTTTGTGGACGACAATGACGGATATTTCGATACGATGGAGATAAATATTTTCATGTCGCTGCTGGCACTTTTGGATAACGAGAAACAGGACATTCCGCTTTTGACGGTTATGCGTTCTGAAATTTTCGGATTTACGATTCAAGAGCTGACGGAGATAAGGATAGCCTCATACGACGGTGAACGAGAAGGTCGCAGGAAAGCCTGTTCGTATCACGAGGCAGTGGTAAGGTATTCGGAAAACGGCAGGAACGAAGAGCTGCGTGATAAATGTGCGGCTTCGCTTGCAAAGCTTTCCGAGTGGCGAAAAGCTGCCTACCTGCTGCCGCTTGAGGAGCTGGTGTGGAGCTTGATGCTTGACACAGGCTTTTATTTGGCAATGGGAGCTATGCCGGCAGGCTCGCAGCGGCAGGCGAATCTGAGAGCACTTGCCGACAAGGCACTCGGCTACAGAAAATCGCAGGGCGGCTCGCTTTACGGCTTCATGCAGTATATAGAGGCCGTTAAACAGCACAAGGTGACGATGGGGCAGGTCAAGACGGCAGCCGAGGGTGAAGATACCATTCGTATTATGACGATACACAAGTCCAAGGGCTTGGAATTTCCGATGGTGCTGCTGGCAGGCTTTTGCCGCCGCCTCAACTACACGAGAATAGGCAAGGATATCGCCGTGCATAAGGATTTGGGAATCGGCTTTCCGCTTGTAAATTATGAAGAAAGCTGGATGAAGACCGGGATAATCCAAAATGTCATACGTGCAAAATTCCACCGAGAAGAGGTGGACGAGGAAAAGCGTATCCTGTATGTTGCCATGACGAGGGCAAAGGATATCCTGTACATTTTGGGAATGATTGACGGCAGAGATGAGAGCATAAAAAAACTGCTCACGACCCTGCCAAAGGACAGCTCATATTATACGATGTGCGGAAAGGCTGTATACCAAGTGAGGGAGTCTGTCGGCTTTATAGAAAATGCAGAGCTTCAAAATATTTCAAAGGGTGCGAGAAGAAATGCACAAAGAGCCCTGGAGCTTTTGGAGCCGACGACGGAAAATGAGGGAAAAGCTCTTTCGCCGCAGCAGCTTGAAATCGACCGCAGAATGAGCTTTGAATATCCGTATGCGAAGGATTTGGAGGTCAAGTCAAAGTATGCGGTCAGCGAGCTTAATGCGTTAAACGCACATGAGGCAGATAAACAAATGCAGTCGGCAGAAACGATAGAGCTGAGCGAGCCTAAGAGCTTCAAGCTCAGAACAGACTTTACGGCAGCTCAGATAGGAACGATAACACATAAAATACTCGAAAAGCTCGACTTTGAGGCGGCTCTCGGAAAGACGCAGTCCGAAAGCGAGAAGAGCAGTGAAGAGGTAAGAAGCTATATTTCGGAGCTGCTTGAGTCAATGCTTCGTGACGAATTTCTTACTGCTGATGAAATCGCTGCCGCAGATACGGCAAAGCTGGCGGATTTCGTGCTTTCGCCGCTCGGCAGGCGTATGGCAAAGGCACAGAGTGAGAATAAGCTTCAGCGAGAAAAGCCTTTTAATCTGATGCACGAGATGGGCGGCGTGCAGTCGATGATTCAGGGAATCATCGACTGCTTCTTCGAAGAAGCCGGCGAGCTCGTCCTCGTGGACTACAAGACCACCGCAATCAGAGACAAGGCCTCGCTCGCCGCACGCCGCAATGAACTTCGGCAACGGTACAGCACGCAGCTTGACCTGTACCGCAGAGCACTGACGGCAGCAACAGGCAAGCCCGTCAAGGAGGCCTACCTGTACCTGACCAACATAGGCGAAACAATCGAGATGTAGCCGCCTCGACCCCACCGCCGCACAAATCATGTGGAATCAAAAGCCCGACGGCTTGTAAATACCGTCGGGCTTTTACTTCAAATCATATGTATCCGAATCATAACTGCAAGCCGCATTTGCCTGCTGTATTTTTCGCTTTATTCAACGGAATCGGTTTATACCATACCCTGAGCCATCATAGCTTCTGCAACCTTTTCGAAGCCTGCGATGTTAGCACCCT
>CAZLTX010000033.1:0-9236 GCA_964562555.1 uncultured Oscillospiraceae bacterium | reverse complement strand
ATGCGAAAATCTTTGCACTGTCGAGCAGGCTTTCAATTCCGATATACTCATTGCATTCGTGGCAGGTATCATCTTCGCCCGGGAAAATCGGTCCCCACGAAACAACATTAGGCATAGCCTTGGCATATGAGCCGCCGTATGCAAGAGTAAATTCGTTTTCAAGTCCGCTGACCTTTTCATAAGCGTCTGCCAAAATCTTAAGGAACGGACGCTCCTTGCTGACAAATACAGCAGGCATAGCTTCAAATTCGGTAATAACTCCGCCGTTTTTCTCTGCAAAGGCTTCAAGCTTCGTCCGCAGCTCTTCCACTTCTGTTCCGTATGGGAAACGGTTATTTATATTAAGCTCTGCCGTTCCGTTCTCTGCGTTAAATATAGTCGGCGAGAATGCGTTGCGGTGTACGAATTCTCCCTCGTAATATTCGCTTTCGTTATAAAGTCCGATCTTGCTGCCGTAAATATCCGAGAAGTTCTCCGTAACGCTTTCGATTAGCTTCATAAGCTTGTTCTCTGCAACGCCAAGCTCCTTGAGCTTTTCGCAGAGCACGAAGAGTGCGTTAGTTCCTCTTTCCGGCTGGCAGGAATGTACGCCCTTGCCGACAGCTGTAATTGTTTCTCCGTTTGAGAGTATGGCTGTTGCCTTACCCGGCACTGCATTTTTGGCTGTACCGCAGCGAACCGCTTTAACATATACTGCTCCGTCTTCTTTGCAGCTTGTTTCATCGTTTACATCAAAACGCATAGTCGCATCGCAGGTGCCCTTTTCGATATTGCATATAGGATACTCGCCGTCAGGTGAAAATCCGTAATCAGGCAGCGGATAGGCTTCAACATATGCGTCCATATCCGTCCAGCTTACTTCCTCCTGTGTACCCATGATGAGCTGTACTTTCTTCTTCATAGGCTGTCCAAGCTCCTTGGCAGCTTTCATAGCGTAAAGGCTCGCTATAATCATGCCCTTATCGTCCAAAGTGCCTCGTCCGTAAATGCGTCCGTCACGGATATCCGCACGGAACGGTGCAGAATCCCAGTCCTCTGTATCTCCCGCGGGCACTACATCGACATGAGTGAGAATTCCCAGGGTTTCGTCGCCTTCGCCCATCTCGATCACGCCTACCTGTCCGTCAAGACAGTTTTGGGTTTCAAAGCCCATTTTCTTGCCGAGCTCAAGTATGAAGTCGAGTGCCTCCGCTACCTTCTCCTTATTATCGGATTCGCTGGCAATCGCAATGAAGTCGGATAAATCCTTAATCATCGCATCTTTATGTTCATCTATGTATTTAGTCAAAAAATCGTTCATTTCCAACCTCCTTTCCCTAAGACTAGAATAAACCGTGTGGTAACCACGAGGTCAATAGCTTTTTTCAAATAAAGAACAAAATTTTTGAAAAAAAGAGCCGAGTATCGGCATTTTGCCAATCATCAGCTCTTCTTCGTTTTATTATTTTTCGATTATACTAATTCTACGAATACAACCTCTGCGTTGTCGCCCTGACGAGGTCCTAATTTAAGAATTCTGGTATATCCGCCGTTTCTATCTGCATACTTCGGTGCGATTTCATCGAAAAGCTTAGTTACTACGCTTTCATCGAAAACATACGCTAAAACCTGTCTTCTTGCGTGAAGATCGCCGCGTTTTGCCAAAGTAATCAGCTTTTCTGCTTCTCTTCTGGCTTCCTTTGCTCTGCAGTCTGTAGTCTGAATTCTGCCTTCTCTGAATAAGTCAGTTACAAGGTTTCTCAGCATGGACTTTCTGTGAGCGGAAGGTCTGCCCAGTTTTCTGTATCCTGGCATTTTAAGATTCTCCTTTCATTGCAAGTTCTATTCATCACTCGGTCTTAAACCAAGTCCCAGTTCCTCAAGTTTTGCTTTCACTTCGTCGAGAGATTTCTTTCCGAGGTTACGAACCTTCATCATGTCATCCTCCGACTTCTGTGTCAGCTCTTCTACAGTATTGATTGCTGCTCTCTTCAGACAGTTGAACGAACGAACCGAAAGCTCAAGTTCTTCAATTGTCATTTCGAGTGCTTTTTCCTTCTGGTCTTCTTCCTTTTCAACCATAATTTCCATCGTTCCGGTTGTATCGGTAAGCTGGATAAAGAGGTTAAGATGCTCCTGCATTATCTTAGCTCCGATGGAAACGCCTTCTTCCGGTGTGATTGATCCGTCTGTCCAGATTTCAAGCACCAGTCTGTCATAGTCAGTTACCTGACCAACTCTGGTATTCTCTACTGTAAAATTCACTTTTCTTACAGGAGTGTAGATGGAGTCTACAGGGATAACAGAAATCGGTGTGTTTTCTGTTTTGTTCATCTCAGCAGGGACATAGCCTCTGCCTCTTGCCATATTGATTTCCATTACCAATGTCGCATTTTCTTCCAAAGTAGCGATATGCAGCTCAGGATTGAAAATCTCCATTTCGGAGTCACCTATGATATCGGCAGCGGTTACTTCCTTAGGACCTACCGCATTGATTATCACTCTCTTGGTGTTTTCTCCGTTTAATCTAACAGCAAGCTTCTTTAAGTTTAAGATGATTTCTGTGACATCTTCTTTAACTCCCGGTATTGTTGAAAACTCGTGAAGTACTCCGTCGATTTTTACTGATGTTACTGCTGCTCCCGGAAGCGAACTTAAAAGAATTCTTCTAAGTGCATTACCCAGAGTTGTACCGTAGCCTCTTTCCAGAGGTTCTACTACGAATTTACCGTAGTTTCCGGCTTCATCAATATACTTATTGATTGTTGGTTTTTCGATTTCTATCACTCAAAAACCCTCCCTTTCATTCCAAGTTTTACAATAACGATTAAGTTACGCATTATTACTAAAATTACTTGGAATACAATTCGACGATTAAGTGCTCTGCAATCGGAGTATCGATTTCGCCTCTTGTCGGCAGAGTTACCACTTTACCTTCTAATTTGTCAACATCAACGCTCATCCAGCTTGGAACTGTGATGGACATTTCTCTGATTTCTTTGAACTTTGGTGAGCTCTGGCTCTTTGCCTTTACTGCAACAACATCTCCTGCCTTAACCTCCATTGACGGAATGTTAGCTTTCTTGCCGTTTACAGTGAAGTGACCGTGAGTCACAAGCTGTCTTGCTTCTTTTCTGGAAGCAGCGAAACCAAGTCTGAATACAACGTTGTCAAGTCTGGTTTCAAGTAAGATCATGAGGTTTTCACCTGTCTTACCCTGTTTCTTAGCAGCCTTGTCAAACAAGTTTCTGAACTGTGTTTCCTGCACTCCGTAGAATCTCTTTGCTTTTTGCTTTTCTCTTAACTGAAGACCATAGTCGGACATTTTCTTTCTTGCCTGACCATGCTGTCCGGGAGCGTAATTTCTTTTTTCGAGTGCACACTTACTGCTGTAGCATCTTTCGCCCTTTAAGAAAAGCTTCTGACCTTCTCTTCTGCATAATTTGCAGTTTGCATCTGTATATCTTGACATTAAATTACTCCTCCTTTCCTAGACTCTTCTTCTCTTCGGTGGTCTGCAGCCGTTATGCGGAATCGGTGTGATATCTCTAATCATAGTGATTTCAAGTCCTGCAGTCTGAAGTGCTCTGATAGCTGCTTCTCTGCCGGAGCCCGGTCCCTTTACATAAACCTCTACAGTCTTCAAACCGTGTTCCATAGCTCCCTTAGCAGCTTCCTCTGCTGCCATCTGAGCTGCGAACGGTGTGGATTTTCTGGAACCCTTGAATCCGAGGGAACCTGCGGAAGACCAGCTTAATGCGTTTCCGCTCATATCTGTAAGAGTAACTAAAGTATTGTTAAAGGTGGATTGGATATGTGCCTGGCCTTTTTCAATATTCTTGCGTTCTCTTTTTTTCTTTCTAACTGTTTTCTTTACAGTCTTAGCCATTTTTTCCTACCTCCTTCTTACTTAGTTGCTTTTTTCTTTCTGCCGACAGTCTTCTTCGGACCCTTACGAGTTCTGGCGTTTGTCTTAGTTTTCTGACCTCTTACAGGGAGTCCTCTTCTGTGACGAATTCCTCTGTAGGAACCGATTTCCATCAGTCTCTTAATGTTGAGGGAAACTTCTCTTCTGAGGTCACCTTCTACAAGGTATTCTTCATCGATAATTCTTCTGATTCTACCTGCTTCGTCCTCTGTTAAGTCCTTAACTCTTGTGTCAGGATTAACTTCTGCTTTTTCGAGGATAGCAAGTGAAGTTGGTCTGCCAATACCGTAGATATAAGTTAAACCTATTTCTACTCTTTTTTCTCTTGGTAAGTCAACACCGGCTATACGAGCCATATTTTTTCTCCTTCCCCTATCTTCCGTCGCCTTTCCGGGTGGCGATATAGACAGGATCTACATTCATCTTTTTGAAAGGGCTTATAAGGTGCATCTCCCGGTAAGCATGCACCGCCCCATACTAACTTAAATCAACCTTGTTTCTGCTTGTGCTTAGGGTTTTCGCAGATAACCATTACTTTACCGTTTCTCTTGATAACTTTGCACTTTTCGCAGATAGGTTTTACGGAAGCTCTGACTTTCATAAATTCTCCTCCTAGCCTTTATCTCTCCATATAATTCTGCCTCTGGCAAGGTCGTACGGTGAAAGCTCCACCTTAACCTTGTCGCCCGGCAAAATTCTGATATAATTCATTCTGATTTTTCCTGAAATGTGTGCAAGCACCTCGAAACCGTTGTCTAATTTGACTTTGAACATTGCATTCGGCTGTGCATCGACAACTGTTCCCATTGCTTCAATGACGTCTTTTTTCGCCATAAATACATCTCCTTCTACTATTTACAAGGTAAGCAATTCAGGCTCACCATCAGTGATAACAACTGTGTTTTCATAATGTGCCGCAAGTCCGCCGTCAACGGTAACCGCTGTCCAGTCGTCCTCGAGGACATCGATTTCCCAATCGCCCTGTGTTATCATGGGCTCGATTGCAAGCGTCATGCCGGGCTGAAGTCTGGGACCCTTTCCTGCCTTTCCGACATTCGGAATTTGCGGATCCTCGTGCATTTCACTTCCGATCCCGTGTCCCACGAAATCACGGATTACTCCGTAGCCTTCGCCTTCCACGGTTTCCTGTATGGCATGTGAAATGTCATGCAGTCTGAAACCCGGTTTCGCATATGCGATGCCGTTCCAAAACGCTTTTTCCGCAGTTTCTATGAGGTGCATCGCCTCGGGACTTACCTCTCCTACAGGATAGGTTCTCGCCGCATCTGCCATATAACCCTTGTATTCAACCACAAGGTCACAGCTTACGATGTCTCCCTCACGCAGATGGCGTTTTTTGCTCGGAATTCCATGTACGACTTCGTCATTTATGGAAACACATACGCTGGCAGGATAGCCGCAGTAGCCTTTTTCGGCTGCGGTCATCCCGTTTTCACGTACTGTCTTTTCTACAAAACGATCGATCTCCAGCGTGGACAGCCCCGGTCTTATGATGTCTTTCAAGTCCCTGAGGATTTGACCGCAGACCTTGCCTGCCTCACGCATGTAATCCAATTCTTGTTTTGATTTGATGATGATCATTATTATTCACCTAAAGCTTTTACGATGTCAGCAAATACATTGTCTAATCCGGTAGCCCCGTCAATATGTGCAATGTTTCCTGCTTTTTCATAATACTCGATGAGAGGCATTGTCTGTGCTTCGTAAACATCAATTCTGTTTGTAACAGTCTCCAGATTGTCGTCAGCTCTCTGAATCAGTTCGCCGCCGCAGAAGTCGCATACGCCTTCTGTCTTAGGAGGAATGTTTACTACATGGAAGCTTGCTCCGCATGCTTTGCAGACTCTTCTTCCTGTCAGTCTGGTGATTAATTCGTCCTTAGCAACTGCAATGTCTAAAACCTTATCGATTTTGGAATCGTGTGCTGCGAGGAATTCGTCCAGTTTTTCTGCCTGATAAACGGTTCTTGGGAAACCATCGAGCAGGAAGCCGTTCTTGCAGTCATCTTCAAGAAGTCTTGTCGTAGCGATTTCGATAACCAAATCGTCCGGAACAAGTTCGCCCTTGTTCATGTACTCCTGTGCTTTCTTGCCGAGTTCAGTTCCTTTTTTGATGTTTTCTCTGAAGATATCGCCTGTCGAAATATGAGGTACCCCATATTTTTCAACGATTTTTACCGCCTGGGTTCCTTTTCCGGCTCCGGGAGGCCCTAATAATATAGTTCTAAGCATTTTTACTCATCTCCCTTTTTATTTCAAGAAACCTTGATAATTTCTCATGAGCATCTGGTTTTCAAGTTGTCTTACTGTGTCAAGTGCAACACCGACAGCGATAAGCAGCGATGTTCCTCCGAAGTGAATTCCCTTGAGTGTAGGCACCATAACGCCTAAGATTGTAGGCAAGGTTGCGATAAGTGCAAGGAAAATAGCTCCGACAATAGTTATTCTTGACATAACCTTGTTCAAATAATCCTCGGTTGCTTTGCCCGGTCTGATTCCCGGAATGAAACCGCCGTTAGCCTTCATGTTGTTCGCAACTTCATTAGGATTGAATGTAATTCCCGTATAGAAGTATGTGAAGAAGATAATAAGGATAACATTGAGCACTCCGTATACCCATACACCCGGATTACCTGACGGTGAAAGCCACTTAGTAACCCAAAGGCTGAATGAGTTGTCTGCTGACAGGAAGTAAGTGATTGTCAGCGGGAACTGTAAAATGGACAATGCGAAGATGATAGGAATAACGCCGGACTGATTTACCTTGATAGGAATATGAGTCGACTGTCCGCCATACATCTTTCTTCCGACAACTCTCTTTGCATACTGTACAGGAATTCTTCTCTGTCCTTCCTGGATAAGAACAACACCTGCTGTTACAAGTACTGCAGCTACTACGAAGAGAATCAGTGTTACGAGTGAGATTCCGCCGTCTCCGTAGGATGTAGCGATAGTTCTGATTCCGCTTGGAATTCTTGCTACGATACCACCGAAGATCAGAAGGGAAATACCGTTTCCGATACCTCTTTCGTTGATCTGTTCACCGAGCCACATCAGGAATGCGGTTCCGGCTGTCAGTACCAATACTACTACGATGATAGAAAATGCACTTCTGTCAACAACAGCTCTTCTGAAAAGACCTACCGTAAGACCTATTGCCTGGATTAAAGCCAGGGCAACAGTCATATAACGGGTGATTTGAGCCATTTTCTTTCTTCCTTCCATACCTTCCTTCGCAAGTCTTTCGAAATACGGGAAAGCGATGGTAAGGAGCTGCACGATGATTGATGCAGTGATGTATGGTGTAATACTCAATGCAAATATCGTGAAGTTACTGAAAGATCCGCCGGAGAACAGGTCGAACAAATCGAAAAGTCCCGTTTCACCTGCAAACATTTCAGAAAGCACGCTTCTGTTAATGTTCGGAACCGGAATATTGGAACCGATTCTGAACACTACCAGCATAAGCAATGTGAAAATCATTTTGCTTCTGATTTCCGCAACCTTCCATGCTTGAGCAACTGTCTTTAACATACCCATACTAAATCACCTCTGCCTTTCCTCCAGCAGCTTCTATCTTTTCTACAGCAGTCTTACTGAACTTTGCAGCCTGAACAGTTAATGCAACCTTAAGTTCTCCTTCACCGAGAATCTTAATTCCGTCTTTAACCTGCTTAACGATTCCTGCATCTTCAAGAACTGCCTGGTTAACAACCGTACCTGCTTCAAATTTGTTCAAAGCATCTACATTTACGATTGTGTACTCGGTTCCCCAAATGTTTGTGAAACCGCGTTTAGGTAATCTTCTGTATAAAGGCATCTGGCCGCCTTCGAAACCAAGACGAACACCGCCGCCTGATCTGGAGTTCTGACCGTTCATACCTCTGCCGGCAGTAGTACCGTTACCGGAAGCAGTACCGCGACCTTTTCTCTTCGGTGCTCTGGTAGCGCCCTCTGCCGCTCTTAATTCGTGTAATTTCATCTAAGTGCACCTCCTATACTTCTTCAACAGTTACAAGATGGGACACCTTAGCTACAGCACCGCGAGTCTGCGGAGTGTCTGCTAATTCTACTGAATGGTGCATCTTTCTGAGTCCTAACGCTTCAACAACTTTTCTCTGTTTAGGGGAAGCGCCGATTGTGCTCTTTGTTAAAGTGATTTTAATCATTTTTGCCATTTCGCGTATCCTCCTATCCTAAGATTTCTTCTTTTGTCTTTCCTCTCAGCTTAGCAACCTTTTCTACAGTCATCATGCCCTTTAAGCCTTCAAGTGTTGCATAAGCCATGTTTCCTGTGTTGTTGGAGCCGATTGATTTCGCTCTTACGTCTTTGATACCGGCAGCTTCAAGAACGGTACGAACCGATGAACCTGCGATAACTCCGGTACCTTGTGCAGCCGGCATGATGAGAACTCTGCCTGCTCCGAAAACGCCTAAGTTTCTGTGAGGTACTGTTGTTCCTACTGTAGGAACATATATTAAATTCTTCTTTGCATCTTCTTCAGCTTTTCTTACAGCTTCAGGAATTTCCTGAGACTTGCCAAGACCAACGCCTACATATCCGTTGCCGTCGCCGACAACAACAGTTACGCTGAATCTCATGTTTCTACCGCCTTTAACAGTCTTTGCTACTCTTCTGATATTAACGATAGTTGACTTTAAATCAAGCTTGGATGCATCAACGATATTACGCATTCCTTTTTCCTCCTGTTAGAATTTTAATCCGGCTTCACGAGCACCTGCTGCAAGTTCTGCAACTCTTCCGTGGTATAAGAATCCGCCTCTGTCGAAGCAAACTTCTTCAATACCTTTTGCTAATGCTCTCTTAGCAAGGGCTTCGCCGACCTTTTTAGCTGCTTCTTTGTTTCCACCATAACCGATTTCGCCCTTGAGCTCTTTATCCAGTGATGATGCTGCTACTAAAGTAACTCCGTTTACGTCGTCAATCACCTGTGCGGAGATGTTCTTGTTAGATCTGTAAACGCAAAGTCTTGGTCTTTCAGGAGTTCCAAAAAGGTTTTTTCTTACTCTATCGTGTCTCTTTACACGTCTGTCATTTCTGCTTACATTTGCCATTTTACTTCACTCCTTTCCCCTTATTTAGCACCTGCTTTGCCTTCTTTTCTGCGAATAACTTCATCAGCGTACTTAATACCTTTGCCCTTGTAAGGTTCAGGACTTCTCCATGCTCTGATGTTAGCCGCATAATTGCCGACAACAGCCTTATCGATACCCTTTACGATTACTTCTGTTGCAGATGTGCATTCAGTTGTAATTCCTTCAGGGTCTTTTAATTCTACAGGGTGGGA